>NZ_JBSGJD010000021.1:0-59449 GCF_053605405.1 Amycolatopsis sp. NPDC003861 | reverse complement strand
GTGCCGGGTCAAGGCACGCTTTCCCGCCTTGACGCGGCACCACCGTCCGCGTGCTGGCTTCGGATCGGGGTGGCGGGGCAGGCCTGGGCGGGGCGCAAGTCCCGCAGTCAGCCTGCCGTTCGAGCCGGCTGTTGCGCGGCGGAAGCGGGGCTGCCGGCTGACCTTTCCCGCACGTTGCGGGCCACAGCACCCCACCGACCAAGCCCCACCGCTCCCTGGGGGCTGACCCCGGTCCAGCCTACCGCCACCCACCGACGAACCCGGCCGGAAAGGGCCTCCACCGCTCACCGATCCACACCACGCCAACGTTGTGGACAAGCCCCCGGACGGGGCACGGAAAAGCCCCGCACCCCCAAAGGGCGCGGGGCTTTCCCGAAGAGAATCAAGCAGTACGCACGTTCGAAGAAACCAGAGCCGCGAGCCGGTCGCCGATCGCCTGGGTCGCTCCCGGCGACGACTGGTCGCGTGTCGCCAGGTCGAACGCCACCGATGCCTCGATCCGCCGGGCTGCTTCCTTCTGGCCCAGGTGGTCCAGCAACAGCGCCACCGACAGCACCGCCGCCGTCGGGTCGGCCAGGCCCTGGCCCGCGATGTCCGGGGCCGACCCGTGGACCGGCTCGAACATGCTCGGGTTGCGGCGGGTCATGTCCAGGTTGCCGCTGGCCGCCAGGCCTATGCCGCCGGTCACCGCGGCCGCGAGGTCGGTGATGATGTCGCCGAACAAGTTGTCCGTCACGATCACGTCGAACCGCGACGGGTCCGTCACCAGGTGGATGGTCGCCGCGTCCACATGGGAATACGCGACCGTCACGTCCGGGTGCTCCAGCGAAACCTCTTCCACGATCCGCGACCACAGCGAGCCGGCGAACGAGAGCACGTTGGTCTTGTGCACCAGCGTCAGGTGCTTGCGCGGGCGGGCCTCGGCGCGGTTGAACGCGTCCGCGACCACGCGCCGGACCCCGAACGCCGTGTTGACGCTGACCTCGGTCGCGATCTCGTGCTCGGTGTCCTTGCGGATCAGGCCACCCGTGCCCGCGTACGGGCCTTCGGTGCCTTCGCGCACGACGACCATGTCGACGTCGCCCGCGTCGGCCAGCGGCCCCCGGACACCCGGGTACAGCCGCGCCGGGCGCAGGTTGACGTGGTGGTCCATCTCGAACCGCAGGCGCAGCAGCAGGCCGCGCTCCAGGATTCCGCTCGGCACCGTCGGGTCGCCGACCGCGCCCAGCAGGATCGCGTCGTGCTGGCGGAGCTCGCCGAGGACCGACTCCGGGAGGAGCTCACCCGTCGAGTGCCACCGCGCGGCGCCGAGGTCGTAGTTCGTGATCTCCGCCGTCGGTACTACCTCGCCGAGCACCTTCAGCGCCTCGGAGACCACCTCGGGCCCGATCCCGTCTCCTGGGATCACCGCGAGCCGCATCCACACACCTCCGTCGACCGGACCACCGGCCGCACCGATGGCCCACCGCAACAAAACGCCAGCAGCCGGAAGGTTACCGGCCGTAGACAAACCGCCGTAGCCGCACCACCCTTATGCCGCATCCTCCCACGGGGTGAGACACCCAATCGGGTGAACGACAGCGGGGCGCCCCCGGCGGAAATCCGCCGGAGACGCCCCTGGTCCTGCACAAATCGATCTTGCCGCGAACTAGCCGCGACCAGCCCCGATCGGCTGACGCTCGTTCCCCGGCCGGGCGCCCTGCGTCGCGTCCACCTTGACCACGTTCGCCCGGTTGCCCGCGGCGTTGTGGTGCTCGATGGCCAGCAGGCCGAGCGCGTTGTCGGCCGCGGCCGAGGCCGCGTTCCGGGTAACGACCAGCGCCGTGCCCGGCTTCGCGACGTAGCCCAGCGCGGCGTCGCCGCCGCCCTGCACCGCGTAGCCCGGCGCGAGCGCGTCGAACGAAAGCGGCGTGCCGACGTAGTCGATCAGCCCGTTCGTCGTGCCCGGCGCGACGTAGAAACCGCTCACACCCACCGTGTAGGAGATGCGGTGGGACTCGGCGTTCGCGTCGATGCCCAGCGCGGCCAGCGAAACCGGCAGCGTGAGCACGTTCGTGTCGAACACGTTGGTGTCGACGTCGCCGAGCTGGCCGTTGACCGCCTGGACGTCCACGGTCGGGAAGCCCGGGGTCAGCGCGACCGTGGTGGCCAGGAGGACATCGGTCGAGGTCGCCTTGGTCACGTAGGTCTCGAAGTCCGGCTGCCCGTCCCCGGTCGTGTCGATGTCGACGAACGGCGAGGTGTTGCTGCCGATGTTCGCCCAGTCACCCCAGGTGGACAGGCCGAACGCGAGGATCGCGTTCTCCGGCTCGCCCTGCGCCTTCGCCAGCGGAGCGGTGGAAGCCGCGCCGATGTAGCGGAGGTCGCCGCCCTTGGCCGTCTTGTTCAGCGTGCAGTCGGTGACCACGTCCGCGTCGCACTCGGGCAGCTGCGGGGACTCCGCCTGCAGCTCGAGCACGCTGATCAGCGAGCGGTACCGCTGCGCGCCGGTGCCCTGGTCGACACCCTTGCCGGTCAGGTTCAGCACGGCCTGGGTCGCGTCCGGGGCGAACTTCACCGACGGCGGCGTCGAAATCGTCGACACCGGCTTCGGCGCGGCGTAGACCGACACCCGCAGCGGCACCTTGGCCCCGCTGACCGGGGTGAAGGCGACGCGGCCGGAGGCGTCCGCGACGAACTGGCGGGCCAGGCCGGCCTGGGTGGCCTGCATGGTCGGGTCCATGACCTTGCGCAGCGCCTTGGCGTCGGTGATCTTCAGCGTCACCTTGACCTTGGCGGTGCCGCGCGGGGTCAGCTTCACCGCCGGCTTGTCCACTGTGTACTCGACACCCGGCAGCGCGTTGACCGCCTGGTAGGCGACCGAGTATTCGGCGGGTGTGACGCCCTTGTTGACCAGCTTGATCGTCTTCGACAGCGTCACCGGACCGGCCGCCTCGACCGTGCCGAAGCTGACGCTGACCGCGCCCGGGTCGTCGACGACGTAGGCGAGCACCTGGTTGTCCAGCGCCGCCTTCGCGTCGATCCGGCCGCTGCCGACGCGCTGCGGCGCGTAGGTGTGGCCCGCGCCGTCGGAGACGTCGTGGCCGGCGGTGTCGATGACCGAGGCCTTGACCTCCTCGACCGACCAGTCGGGGTGCGACTGGCGGATCAGCGCGGTGATGCCCGCGGTGTGCGGGGCGGCCATCGACGTGCCGCTCAGCACGGTGCGGCCGTTGCCGCTGCCGCGGAAGGCCGAGGTGATCGTGTCACCGGGGGCGGCGACGTCCGGCTTGAGGGCCGGGCCGCGGGTGCCGCGCGAGGTGAACGAGCTCGGCGTGTCCACGATCTTCTTGTCGTAGGTCTGGATCGAGGCACGGCCGGTGCCGTAGAGCCGGACCTGCAGCGTGCCCGCGGTCAGCGCCGCGCGCAGCGTCTTCGTGGCGGAGCCGGTGAACTGGAACATCGGGATCGCCGCGTTGCCCGCGATGCCCGCGCTGAAGTGCTCCAAAGTGGACGAAAGGAGCGCGCCCTTCGCCCCGGCGGCCTGCGCGTTGTTGGCGCGGGCGGCCGAGCCGCAGGCGCGGGTCGAGTCGTTGTCGTCCCACTCCAGGAAGACGAACTTGCCGGCGGCCTTCGCCTTGTCCTCGGCGGAGTACGGCCCGCAGCCCGCCGCGTTCGCCGCCGACAGGGTGACGACCGGCGCGGTCAGGTCGAGGGTGTCGTAGCCGGTGTAGTTCTGGCTGTACTGGCCGGTCTTCTGGCCCGCGGCGGTCGTCGGGGCCTTGACCTCGGCGGCGTCGCGCAGGACGCCCGCGTCGCGCGTGCTGGCGACGGTGAGCGCCTCGGGGGTGTTGCCCGGGGAGCCGGCGATGTCGTTGATGTCGCCGCCGTTGCCCGCGGAGATGACCGGGAGCACGTTGTTCGCGGCGAGCTTGCGCACGAACAGCGAGTCCGGGTCGTCCGGCGCGCCGAAGTCGGAGCCGAGCGAAAGGTTGACGATGTCGAGGTGGTCGGTGAAGTCGCCGTCGCCGTCCGGGTCGAGCGCCCAGTCCAGGGCCTGCGAGGTGACGTTCGTCGAACCGGTGCAGCCGAACACCTTGATCGCGTAGAGCAGCGACTTCGGCGCGGTGCCCGGGCCGATCTGCATCGCGTCGACCTTCTTGGCGTCGAGCTTCTTGTAGTCGCCCTTGAAGGTCTTGCCGTCGGCGGTGACGCCGAAGCCGCCGATGGTGCCGGCGACGTGCGTGCCGTGCTCACCGCAGGCGAGCGGGTTGGGGTCCGGCTTCGGGGTGGTCTTGCCGGCCGTGGCGGCGTCGTAATCGTCGCCGACGAGGTCGGTGCCGCCGACGACCTTGGCGCTCGGGAAGAGCGGGGTCGGCTTGGTCGAGTCGACGCTCTTGTAGGCGGCCTGCGTGCCGGGGCCGCCGAAGTCGGCGTGGGTGTAGTCGATGCCGTCGTCGATGACGCCGACGCGGACGTTGTCCCCGAACTTCCCGGTCTGCTGCCAGGCGGCGAGGGTGTTGGTCAGCTGCTCGGCGCTGGCGTTGGTGCGGGTCTTCGGGACGACCGTGCGCACGGCGACGACGTCGGCCCGCTTCGCGACCTCGCGCAGCTTCGCGGCGTCGGCGGTGACGACCATACCGGGAACGGCGTTGGCGGTCTGCGTGACGACCTGCGGCTTGGCGTCGGCCGCGCGCAGCTGCCCGACGACGGCGTCCACCGCGGCGGCGGTGTCGGCCTTGGCGGCCTTGGCGGCCCGCTTGGCCTGCTCCTTGCCCTGCGGCTGCGCGGCGGCGAACGCGTCGACGGCCGGCTTCTTGGCCAGCTCGACGAACGCGGTGACCCGGCCCTGCGCGGCCCCCAGGCGCGGCGAAAGCTTGCCCTGCAGCTTCGCGTCGTCGATCTTGGCGGGTGCGACGCCGTCGGCGAGCGGCACATCGGCTGCGCTCGCGACCGGCGCCCCGAGCGCGGCCGCCAGAACGACGGCGAAGGCCGCCGTCGTGGCGCGCGCGGGGAGGCGGGATCTGCTCATGAGTCGGCCCCTTACTCGAGGTCTGGACCCGAACCTGCCTGCCGCTCCGGACACCCCCGACGGTGAAGCGCGGCACAGCGCCGTGCCCTCGACGGCGCGTGGTTCGACCTCGCGCAGAGAACCTAATGCCCCAAAACACCTACTTACGTAGGCAAAGGACTCCGTTATGTAGTTGTGATTGCGCTCGAAGGCCCCCTACCGGGTGGTAGGGGGCCTTCGAAAGGGTTACGTCAGTTGAAGTCGACAGCGCGGATCGTGTGCGCCCCGACCGAGGCCCCGATCGGCTCCAGCAGGTGCGCGTCGATGTGGCGGTCGACGCGCAGCAGCATCACCGCGTCCGAGCCGTCCGTGGTCTGGCTGATCTGGGCGGCCTCGATGTTGATGCCCGCCTCGCCGAGCAGCGTGCCGACCCGGCCCATCACGCCCGGGCGGTCCGGGTACTCGACCAGCAGGACGGTGCCCTCGGCGCGCAGGTCGAAGCCGCGGCCGTTGACCTCGACCAGCTTCTCGACCTCGTCGAGGCCGGTGACCGAACCCGACACGGTCAGCACCGAGCCGTCCGCGTGCACCGCGCGCACCGTGACCAGGCTGCGGAACTTGGGGCTCTCCGGCTCGGTCTCCAGCTCGACCTGCACGCCCAGCTTCTCCGCCAGCTGCGGCGCGTTGACGAAGGTGACCTGGTCCTCGACCACGCCGGTGAACACCCCGCGCAGCGCCGCGAGCTGCAGCACGCCGGTGTCCTCGCTGGAGATCTCGCCCTTGACCTGGACGGTCACCGTCGTCGGCGACGTCGGGTTGAGCGCGGTCAGGAGCTGGCCGAGCTTCTGGACCAGCGACAGGTACGGGCGGACGTGCTCGCCGACCGCGCCGCCGCCGGTGACGTTCACCGCGTCCGGCACGAAGTCGCCGCGCAGGGCCAGCAGCACCGACTTCGCGACGTCGGTGCCCGCGCGGTCCTGCGCCTCGGCCGTGGAGGCGCCCAGGTGCGGCGTCACGACGACGTTCTCCAGCTCGAACAGCGGGCTGGAGGTGGTCGGCTCGGTGACGAAGACGTCGACGCCGGCGCCGCCGACGTGGCCCGAGCGCAGCGCGTCGGCCAGGTCCTGCTCGACGATCAGCCCGCCGCGGGCGGCGTTCACGATGATGACGCCCGGCTTGGTCTTCTCCAGCGCCTCGGCGTCGATGAGGCCCTTGGTCTCCGGCGTCTTCGGCAGGTGGATGGAGATGGCGTCGGCGCGGGTCAGCAGCTCGTCGAGGGTGACGAGCTCGATGCCCAGCTGCGCGGCGCGGGCGGCCGAGACGTAGGGGTCGTAGGCGATGAGCTTCGTGTCGAAGGCGGCGAGGCGCTGGGCGAACAGCTGGCCGATCTTGCCGAGGCCGACCACGCCGATGGTCTTGCCCTGCAGCTCGACGCCGGAGAACGAGCTGCGCTTCCACTCGCCGCCGCGCAGGCTCTGGTCGGCGGCCGGGACGCGGCGCGCGACCGACAGCAGCAGGGCGACGGCGTGCTCGGCGGCGGAGACGATGTTCGACGTCGGCGCGTTGACGACCAGGACACCGCGCTCGGTCGCGGCGGGCACCTCGACGTTGTCGAGGCCGACCCCGGCGCGGGCGACGACCTTCAGCTGCGTGGTGGCCGCGAAGACTTCGGCGTTCACCTGGGTGGCGGAGCGGACCAGGAGCGCGTCGGCGCTCTTCACCGCCTCGAGCAGCGCGGACCGGTCCGTGCCGTCGACGTGCCGGACCTCCACCTCGTCACCGAAGACGCTCAGCACGGAGGGGGCGAGCTTCTCCGCGATGAGGACGACGGGCTTATTGGGCTTGCTCACGATGCGGCTCCCACTATCTGGTCACTTCCAGGACGCTCTGTGTCGACAAACGGTCAAAGCACGTCGTTGTGCCCCGGTCGAGCCGGAGTTTAACGCGCGGTGGCGCCCCTTGGCGTCCCCCGGCGTTAACTCGCCCGTAATCCCTCGAAAACAAGAGCCAGCAGGCGTTGCATGCCCCCTTCGCCGGGCAGGTGCCCACCCGCCCAGGATGCGGCGTGCAGCAACAGAAGCAGCTCCTCCGCGGTGACGTCCTCGCGCAGTTCGCCCGCGCGCTTCGCGCGTTCCACCAGCTGGGAACCGACCTCGCGCATGCGATGGCACGACTCGTACAAACGGGAGGATTCGTCGTTCAGCGCGTCCGCGGTGAGCTCGACCAGGCCACGGAAGGTGCCGGTGGCGTCCCCGAGGCCGGTGAGCCAGTTCTGCAGCGCCGTCAGCGGCTCGGGGTGGGTGAGGAGGTCGCGGGCCCGCTCGGCGTGCGCGTCGAACCGGGCGCGCAGCAGCGTCTCGAGCAGCGCGTCCCGGGTCGGGAAGTGCCGGTAGAGGGTGCCGATGCCGACCCCGGCGCGGCGCGCGATGTCTTCCAGGGACGCCTCGACGCCGTGCTCGGTGAAGGCGTGTTTGGCCTCGTCGAGGAGGCGCTCGTAGTTGCGGCGGGCGTCCGCGCGCATCGGTTTGACGTCGGTCATCGCGCTCCCGACTTTACCGGGTAGCCAATCGGAGGCTGCCTCCGTATATTAACCGGAGGCAGCCTCACCTTACTGGAGGGACCTTGTTCGTGAAATCCACTGTGGACGGTCTGAGGGCCGTCCGATGAGCGTCGGGATCTGGCGGTTCTTCGACGGCGCCCCGGTCGGCGCGCTCCGCGAAACGGCCGCCGAGGTGGAAGAACTCGGCTTCGACGCGATCTGGTTCGGCGAGTACGCCGGCCGGGAAGCGTTCACGCAGGCGGCCCTGCTGCTCGCGGCGACGAAGAAGCTGACCGTCGCCACCGGGGTCGCGCGGTTCGATCAGCGCTCCCCGCTCGCCGCGGAAGGCGCCGTCCGGGCCCTGGGCGAGGCGTACCCGGGCCGGTTCATCGCCGGCCTGGGCGGGCACCGGCCGGGCGCGCGGCCGCTGACGGCGTTGCGCGAATACCTCGACGGAATGGACGCGGCCGAACTGCCGGGCCTGCCGCAGCCGTCGCCGCGGCCGCGCCGGGTGCTCGCGGCACTGGGCCCGAAGCTGCTGGACCTGGCGGCCGAACGCGCCGACGGCGCCCACCCGTACTTCGTCCCGCCGGAGCACACCGCGATGGCGCGCGAGCGGCTCGGGCCGGGCAAGTACCTCGCCGTCGAACAGGCGGTCCTGCTCGATCCGGCACCCGACGCGGCCCGGGAGCACGTCGACGGGTACGTGCGGCTCGCGAAGCACCACCAGGAAAACCTGCGCCGCCTCGGGTTCACCGACGACGACCTGGCCGACGGCGGCAGCGACCGGCTGGTCGGCGCCATCGTCGTGACCGGCGAACAGGCGATCGCGGACCGGATCCGGGCCCACCTCGACGCCGGCGCCGACCACGTCTGCGTCCAGGTCCTGGCCCGCACGGAGAAGTCCTACCGCAGGCTGGCGGACCTGCTGCCCTGACCGGGGTACGCTGGCGGGGCGCGGCCGGGGCCGCGTCCCGTCCGCGGAAAGGGCCGAGCCCACCCTCGCTTCACCGCACCACCAGCTCCGCACCTTCTTTCCTGCCCGGTGCCGGCGGACCACGGGCGACGAGGGAAGGAGGCACCATGGGCACGCTGCCCGCCAACCCCAGCCTGGAGCAGTTGCGCAAGCGCGCGAAGGAACTCGCGCGCGCCGAGGGCGTCAAACTCGCCGAAGCGCAGTTCCGGATCGCGCGGGACCACGGTTTCCCGAGCTGGCCGAAACTCCGGGCGTACGTCCGGCGCGTCACCGAACACGGCGAGCACCTGCAGCACCCGTACCACCAGGACGTCGAGTACTACGCCGAGCGAGCCCTCGGCCTGCTCGCCTCGGCCGAAGACGACACGCCTGGCGCGAGGGAGCCGTTCGACCGGTGGAGCCGGCCGCTCACCCGGGAGGGCGCCCGCGCGGTCGTCGCCCACGAGCACGGTTTCGGTTCCTGGAAAGCACTCCGCGAGCACGTCAAGTCTCTTGTGGACAGTGGAGAGCCGTTCGCCCGCGCGTACCGGGCGATCGAGGACCGGGATCCCGAGCGCCTCGAAACGCTCCTGCGTGAGTTCCCCGGGCTCGTCGAGGCGCGCGGCACCAACGGGAACGACCTGCTCGGCATGGCCGGCGCCACGCACGACGAGCGGCTCAGCCGGATCCTGCTCGACCACGGCGCCGACCCCGCTCGCGGCAACGTCCACGGCTGGACACCCCTGCACCAGGCCGCCTACAGCAACCTGCCGCTCCTGCTCGACCTGCTCCTGCAGCACGGCGCGCCGGTCGACGTCTCCGCTCGCGGCGACGGTGGCACTCCCCTGGTGGTCGCCCTGTTCTGGGGCCACCGCGCGGCCGCGGAGAAACTGGCGGGGCACAGCCGCGCGCCGGGCAACCTGCGGGTCGCGGCCGGGCTCGGCGACGTCGACGCCGTCGACGACCTCCTGACGTCCGGCCGCGGCGGCGAACACCGGGGCTTTTACCGGCCCCACAGCGGTTTTCCGGCCTGGCAGCCGACCGACGACCCCGCCGAAGTCCGGAACGAAGCCCTGTCCTGGGCCGCCCGCAACGACCGCGCCGACGCTCTCCGGGCACTCGTCGCGCGGGGCGCCGAGGTGAACGCCGACGTCTACCGCGGCACGGCGCTGGCCTGGGCGGCGGCGTCGGGCAAGCTCGCCGCCGTCCGGACGCTCCTGGAGCTCGGCGCCGACGTGAACTTCCCCGGCACGTTCGGCGGCCCGAACCACGGCGAGGAGGTCACGGCCCTGCACCTGGCCGCCCAGTCCGGCCACCTCGACGTCATCCGCGTGCTCGTGGAGAACGGGGCCGACCTCGGCGCGCGGGACGCGATCTTCGGCAGCACCCCCGAGACGTGGGCGGAGGTGTGCGGGCAGCCGGCCGCGCGCGACCTGCTCCGGTAGACAACCGGAGTCAGTAGTCCGTATCGTCGTAGGCGGACTACTGACTCCGTTTTGCCCACTGGGAGGATTCGTGACCACACCCCGCGAGGTCTTCGCCGCGCTGTCGGACGGCATCGGCGAAGGGAGCTGGGAAGACCTCTCCGCGCTCTACGCCGAAGACGCCGTCGTCGAACACCCCCAGGCCGTGCCGCGGCCCACCCGCCTCACCGGCCGCGCGGCGATCCACGAACGGTTCACCGGCGCCCTCGCCCGCACCCTGCGGCTCAAGCGCAAGAACGTCGTCGTGCACGAGACCACGGACCCGGAGGTGATCGTCGCCGAATACGACTACGACGCCGAATCCGTCGAGACCGGGCGGACCATCCCGGCGGCCAACATCCAGGTGCTGCGCGTGCGCGACGGCCTGATCGTCCACTCCCGCGACTACCACGACTACCTGCGGCTCGCGGTCATCCGCGACGGCGTCGACCAGCTGGTGAAGGCCTACGAGCAGGCGCCGCCGCGGGAACTGACCCCGGTCACGCCGGAAAGCTCGGGCACGGTGTTCGAGCGGCTCGTGCACGGCGTCGCCGGTGGCCGCTGGGACGAGCTGCCGGAGCTGTACGCCGAGGAAACGCACGTCACGCACCCGTTCCAGCCGGGCTCGGAGGTGCTACGCAACCGCGCCGAGCTGCGGGCCCACTTCGCGGCGGGCAAGGCGCTGAACCCGGGGTTCTCGGTCGCGGACCTGGTCACCTACCAGGGCACCGATCCCGAGGTGCTGATCGGCGAGTTCGCCTACCAGGGCAATCATGGCGGGAGGCCGGTGCGGATCGCGAACATCTTCGCCATGCGGATCCGGAACGGCCTGGTCGTCGAATCGCGCGACTACGGCGACCACCTCGGCATCGCCGGGGACCTCGGGCGGATCCCCGAGCTGGCCGCGAAACTTTCCTAGGGCAGGTCGAACTCGCCGTCGTCGACGCCTTTGAGGAACGCGTCCCATTCCGACGGGGTGAACACCAGGACGACGCCGTCCGGATCCGTCGACTTCCGCATCGCGACGTAGGTGACGCCGTCGGCGTGCGGCACGAAGGCGTACTCGACGACCTCTTCGAGGGTGACGCCCGCAGGTTCACCCCGGATCCACTCGGCCCGCGACAGGTCGAGGTGGTGCCGGATGTGCTCCTTGTCATCGGTCATGCGGTCAGCGTAACGAGACACCGAAGGGGACGCCCGGCAGCGAGCGTCCCCTTCGGCCTTGGGGGGAAAGGTCAGGCGGTTTCGGTGATCGGCCGGTCCACCCACGACATCAGGTCGCGCAGCTTCTTGCCGGTCGCCTCGATCGGGTGCTGGTTGCCCTGCTCCTCGAGCTTGGTGAAGTTCGGCCGGCCGGCCTCGTCCTCGGCGACCCACTCACGCGCGAACGTGCCGTCCTGGATCTCGCCGAGGATCTTCTTCATCTCTTCCTTGACCGCCGGCGAGATGACGCGCGGGCCGCGGGTCAGGTCGCCGTACTCGGCGGTGTCGGAGATCGAGTAGCGCTGGCGCGCGATGCCGCCCTCGTACATGAGGTCGACGATCAGCTTCAGCTCGTGCAGCACCTCGAAGTAGGCGATCTCCGGGGCGTAGCCGGCCTCGGTGAGCACCTCGAAGCCGGTCTGCACCAGCGCGGACGCGCCACCGCAGAGCACGGCCTGCTCGCCGAAGAGGTCGGTCTCGGTCTCCTCGGTGAACGTCGTCTTGATGACACCGGCGCGGGCGCCACCGATGGCGGCCGCGTAGGACAGCGCGAGCGCCTGGGCGTTGCCGGAGGCGTCCTGCTCCACGGCGATGAGCGCCGGGACGCCCTTGCCGTCGACGAACTGGCGGCGGACCAGGTGGCCCGGGCCCTTCGGGGCGACCATCGCGACGTCGACGTTCGCCGGCGGCTTGATCAGGTCGTAGCGGATGTTGAAGCCGTGCCCGAAGAAGAGGGCGTCGCCGTCCTTGAGGTTGGGGGCGATGTCCTGCTCGTAGATGAAGCGCTGCTTGGTGTCCGGCGCCAGGATCATGATCAGGTCGGCTTCGGCCGACGCCTCGGCCGGGGTGAGCACGCGCAGGCCCTGCTCCTCGGCCTTCGCCCGCGACTTGGACCCCTCGGGCAGGCCGATGCGGACGTCGACGCCGGAGTCGCGCAGGCTCAGCGAGTGGGCGTGGCCCTGGCTGCCGTAGCCGATGACAGCGACCTTGCGCCCCTGGATGATCGAGAGGTCGGCGTCGTCGTCGTAGAAGATTTCCACTGCCATGGGGGTACTGCTTCCTTTCCTGACTTACTTGCTTTTAGCGCGGGGAGGTCGCGGTGATGGACCGGGCGCCACGCCCGACCGCGACCATGCCGGACTGCACGAGTTCGCGGATGCCATACGGCTCCAGCATCCGCAGCAGCGCACCGATCTTGTCGGACGTTCCGGTGGCCTCGACGGTGAGTGCCTCGGGAGAGACGTCCACCACCTTGGCCCGGAAGAGCTGGACGGTTTCGAGGACCTGGCTGCGCACGGTGTTGTCGGCGCGCACCTTCACCAGCAGCAGTTCGCGCTGCACGGCGGTCGACTGCTCCAGCTCGACGATCTTGATCACGTTGACCAGCTTGTTGAGCTGCTTCGTCACCTGTTCGAGCGGTAGCTCTTCCACGGCGACCACGATCGTCATGCGGGACACCTCGGGGTTCTCCGTGGGCCCGACGGCGAGGGACTCGATGTTGAACCCGCGGCGGGAGAACAGGCCCGAGACGCGCGCGAGCACACCCGGCTTGTTCTCGACCAGGACACTCAGCGTGTGGACGCTCATCTCTAGCGCTCACCCTCTCCGGCGGCTTCCGCGGCGGCCTCGGTCGTCTCGACCGACACCTCGTCGTCGTCGAACAGCGGCCGGATGCCCCGGACCGCCATGATCTCGTCGTTGCCGGTGCCGGCCGCGACCATCGGCCACACCTGGGCATCCTTCCCCACGACGAAGTCGATCACGACGGGGCGGTCGTTGATTTCCATCGCGCGGCGGATGGTGGCGTCCACGTCTTCCTTGGTTTCGCAGCGCAGGCCCGCGCAGCCCAGCGCCTCGGCCAGCAGGACGAAGTCCGGGATGCGGTGCTTGTGCGTGCCGAGGTCGGTGTTGGAGTACCGCTCCGAGTAGAAGAGGTTCTGCCACTGCCGGACCATGCCCAGGTTGCCGTTGTTGATGACGGCGACCTTGATCGGCGCGCCCTCGATGGCGCAGGTGGCCAGCTCCTGGTTGGTCATCTGGAAGCAGCCGTCGCCGTCGATCGCCCACACCTGCGTGTCCGGGACGCCGAACTGCGCGCCCATCGCCGCGGGCACCGCGAAGCCCATGGTGCCGAGGCCGCCGGAGTTGATCCAGGTGCGCGGGTTCTCGTACTTGACGAACTGCGCGGCCCACATCTGGTGCTGGCCGACACCGGCGGCGTAGACGGCGTCCGGGCCGACGAGCTCGCCGATCCGCTCGATGACGTACTGCGGCGACAGCGAACCGTCGTCGGGCCACTCGTAGCCGGCCGGGTAGGTCTTGCGCCAGTCGTCGGCCTGGGTCCACCAGTCGGCCAGGTCCGGCCGGCCGCCGTGGTCGAACTCCGCCTTCACGGCGGTGATGAGCTCGCCGATGATCTCCTTGCAGTCGCCCACGATCGGGACGTCGGCCTTGCGGTTCTTGGAGATCTCGGCCGGGTCGATGTCGGCGTGCACGATCGCGGCGTCCGGCGCGAACGAGGACAGCTGGCCGGTGACCCGGTCGTCGAACCGGGCGCCGAGCGCGATCAGCAGGTCGGCGCGCTGCATGGCGGCGACCGCGGCGACCGAGCCGTGCATGCCTGGCATGCCGAGGTGCTGCGGGTGCGAGTCGGGGAACGCGCCGCGCGCCATCAGCGTGGTGACGACCGGGATGTTGGTCAGCTCGGCGAGCTGCTTGAGCTGCTCGTGCGCTTCGGCCTTGATGACGCCGCCGCCGACGTAGAGCACCGGGCGCCGCGACTTCGCGATCAGCTTCGCGGCTTCGCGGACCTGCTTGCCGTGCGGGCGCAGCGTGGGGCGGTAGCCCGGCAGCCGCAGCTCCGTCGGCCAGGAGAACGAGGTCATCTCCTGCAGCACGTCCTTGGGGATGTCCACCAGGACCGGGCCGGGGCGGCCGGTCGCGGCCAGGTGGAACGCCTCGGCGATGGTCCGCGGGATGTCCGCGGGGTCGGTGACGAGGAAGTTGTGCTTGGTGATCGGCATGGTGATGCCGCAGATGTCGGCTTCCTGGAACGCGTCGGTGCCGATCAGCGCGCGGGACTGCTGCCCGGTGATGGCCACGACCGGGACCGAGTCCATGTTCGCGTCGGCGAGCGGGGTGACCAGGTTGGTCGCGCCCGGGCCCGAGGTGGCCATGCAGACGCCGACCTTGCCGGTGGCCTGCGCGTACCCGGTGGCGGCGTGGCCGGCGCCCTGCTCGTGGCGGACCAGGACGTGCCGGACCTTCGTCGAGTCCAGCAGCGGGTCGTAGGCGGGCAGGATGGTGCCGCCCGGAATCCCGAAGACCACCTCGGCGCCGACGGCCTCGAGCGAGCGCACGAGGGACTGGGCGCCGGTGACGCGCACCGGCGTTCCCGCCGGTGGGGCCGGCTTCGGACGTGCTCCGGGCGTTCCGGGCGTCGGCCCGGGCTTCGCGTCGCTGCGCGACGTCGCACTGGTCATCGGATCTGCCTCGTGGGTCTCGGTGTCACTCGTTCGGGTCTTTTTTGAGCTCTATCGGTGCGGTGGGGCGGGGAATTGCTTCCCTAGGGCAACAAAAAACCCTCGCCGACCGTAAGGTCGCACGAGGGTTCGCGCGTCGACGCAGCGGAAAGTCTTCCCTAAGCGTCGACGCGCTTGGGAAGTACGAGGCCGGTCAGCGGTGTCACGGCGATGACGCTAGACCGAACGCCCGCCGGGTGTCAACTCTGCGGGATGGTGTGTCCGCATGGTGGACGCGGGTCACACCGGCGCGACCCGGGTCCGGGGCGCTCCGCGGCGCGGTGCACCATTTCCGGGTGGCCGAAAAACAGCAGGACGAAGGCCGGAAGGCCGTCTTCCGCGTCCCCCGCACGTCTTTCATGGCGATCGCCCTCCTGACGATCTGCGTGACGCCGATCGCGCTCGGGGAGATCCCGTACCTGCAGTGGCTCTACATCTTCCCGATCGCGCTGGCGGTGTTCGTGGTCCGCCACCGCACCGTCGCGACGCGCTCGGGCCTGGCGGTCCGCACGGTGTTCGGCCACCGCGACATCCCGTGGTCGGCGCTGAAGGGGCTCGCGATCACGAAGAGGGCGCGCGTGCAGGCGGTGCTGCAGGACGACACGAAGGTGCCGCTGCCGACCGTGCGGACCCGGCACCTGCCGGTGCTGTCGCTGGTCAGCGAGGGCCTGGTCGCGGACCCGAGCGGGGTGCTGCAGGACGAGGACATCAAGCCCGGGACGCCGGCGGCCGAGTAACCCTCGCGGCGGGCCGGGCGCGGCCGTAACCCGGTCCCCGCCCCCACCCTCAACGGACGGGCTTCGCCCGGCAGCGTAAATTGGTTCTACCAGTTTCGCCGGCCACCCTTTGACCTGGGAGTTCCCGTGCCGCCTCTCCGTTCCCGGACCACCACCCACGGCCGCAACGCGGCGGGCGCCCGCTCGCTCTGGCGCGCCACGGGCATGACCGACAGCGACTTCGGCAAGCCGATCGTCGCGATCGCCAACTCCTACACGCAGTTCGTGCCGGGCCACGTGCACCTGAAGGACCTCGGCGAGATCGTCGCCGAGGCGGTCAAGGAAGCGGGCGGCGTCGCGCGCGAGTTCCACACGATCGCCGTCGACGACGGCATCGCGATGGGCCACTCCGGCATGCTCTACTCGCTGCCGTCGCGCGAGATCATCGCCGACTCGGTGGAGTACATGGTCAACGCGCACCAGGCCGACGCGCTGGTGTGCATCTCCAACTGCGACAAGATCACCCCGGGCATGTTGAACGCGGCGATGCGGCTGAACATCCCGGTGGTCTTCGTCTCGGGCGGCCCGATGGAGGCCGGCAAGGCCGTGGTCGTGGGCGGCGTCGCGCAGGCCCCGACCGACCTGATCACCGCGATCGCGGCGTCGGCGAGCCCCGAGGTCGACGAGGACGGGCTGGCCGTCGTCGAGCGTTCGGCCTGCCCGACGTGCGGGTCGTGCTCCGGCATGTTCACCGCGAACTCGATGAACTGCCTGACCGAAGCCCTCGGTTTGTCGCTTCCCGGCAACGGCTCGACGCTGGCCACGCACGCCGCGCGCCGGGCGCTGTTCGAGGAAGCCGGGCGCACGGTCGTCGAGCTGTGCCGCCGTTGGTACGAAAACGACGACGAGTCGGTCCTGCCCCGCTCGATCGCGTCGAAGGCGGCGTTCGAGAACGCGATGGCGCTGGACATGGCCATGGGCGGTTCGACGAACACGGTGCTGCACATCCTCGCGGCCGCCCAGGAGGGCGAGGTCGACTTCACGATCGCCGACATCGACGCGATCGGCCGCCGGGTCCCGTGCCTGTCGAAGGTGGCGCCGAACTCCGACTACCACATGGAGGACGTCCACCGAGCGGGCGGAATCCCGGCGATCCTCGGCGAGCTCTACCGCGGCGGCCTGCTCAACACGGACGTGTGGTCGGTCCACTCGCGTGATCTCGAGTCGTGGCTTTCCGCGTGGGACATCCGGGCATCGTCGCCTTCCGCTTCCGCCGTGGAGCTTTTCCACGCGGCGCCGGGCGGGGTGCGCACGACGCAGGCGTTCTCGACGTCGAACCGCTGGTCGTCCCTGGACACCGACGCCGCGGAGGGCTGCATCCGCGACGTCGAGCACGCGTACACGAAGGACGGCGGCCTGGCGATCCTCCGCGGCAACCTGGCGGAGAACGGCGCGGTGATCAAGGCCGCGGGCATCGACGAGGACCTGTGGCACTTCGAGGGCCCGGCCCGGGTCCTGGAGAGCCAGGAGGAAGCGGTGTCGGCGATCCTGAAGAAGGAGATCCAGCCGGGCGAGGTCCTGGTGATCCGCTACGAGGGTCCGGCGGGCGGCCCGGGCATGCAGGAGATGCTCCACCCGACGGCGTTCCTGAAGGGCTCGGGCCTGGGCAAGAAGTGCGCCCTGATCACCGACGGCCGCTTCTCGGGCGGCTCCTCGGGCATTTCGGTGGGCCACATCTCCCCCGAGGCGGCGGCGGGAGGCCTGATCGGCCTGGTCGAGAACGGCGACCGGATCCTCCTGGACATCCACGAGCGCCGCCTGGAGCTCCTGGTGGACGACGCGATCCTGGCCGAGCGCCGCGCGAAGATGGAGGCGTCGGAGAGGCCGTGGCAGCCGAAGGACCGCCACCGCCCGGTGACGGCGGCCCTGCGCGCGTACGCCCGGATGGCCACCTCGGCGGACACGGGCGCGGTCCGGGACGTGAACAAGTAAGTCTTTTGAGAAGGCCGTCCCGGTCCGCCGGGGCGGCGTTCTCGAGGTTCCCGAAAAGGCCCTCCCGGTCCGCCCGGGCGACGTTCTCGAGGTTCCTGAAACGGCCGTCCCGGCTCACCGGGGCGGCCTTTTCCACGTCCAGCACACCCCCGCCGCTCGGGGGACCCCCGATTTCAACGTTACCGAAGCCGACCGACAGTTCCCGCCCGCCGAAGCCGAGTTGTCCACAGGGCTGCCCGAGGCCGCCGAGTTGTCCCCAGGGTCGCTACCTCGTCAAAACAATGACCACGACGGCCGCCGCGGCGGCCAGGAGCAGCGAAACCAGCCCCAGCGGCAACGGCCGCTTCCGCCACGGCGTGTTCCGCTCCAGCGAAATCGGCCCGGCCCCGGTGAACAGCAGGCTCAACGCCGAAGCCGCCAGCAGCAGCTCGAACTCGAACCCCTGCCCCGAGCCCTCGAAGAACCCGCCGTGGAACTTCGCGTACACCGCATTGGCCGCCACCCCGAGCAGCCCGGCCGCGGCCAGCGGCGTGAACAGCCCGACGACCACCAGCACCCCGCCGGCCACCTCGGTGATGCCGGTGATCCACGACAGCAACGTCGTCTGCTTGTGGTAGCCGAACGTCTCCAGCACCCGCGCGAACCCGCCGATGCCCGGCCCGCCGAACAATCCGAACAGGTGCTGTAGCCCGTGCGCGCCCATGGTCACGCCGAGCGCCAGCCGCAGGATCAGCAGGCCAAGGCCGAGCCCGCCCTGGCGCGGCGTGTCGTCCGACCGATCGTCCTCGACGCCCGACAGGAGGCTGGTGGGCTGCTGCGAAAAGTCGTCTCCACTGCTCACCCGCGCAGGTTAGGGGAATCGCGCGGGCCTGGCGAGCTCAGTATTCACCGTGGACGAGGTTGTCCGGCAGCTCGCCACCGGCGTACCGGGCGATCTCCGCCGCGGCGACCGCGTAGGAACGCCCCCGCACCCCGCGCACCGCCCCGCCGACGTGCGGCGTCAGCAGCAGCCCCGGCGCCGTCCACAGCGGGTGCCCCGCCGGCGGTGGCTCGGGATCGGTGACGTCCAAAGCGGCCCGCAACCGGCCCGTGGTCAATTCCGCGACCAAAGCGTCCGTGTCCACGACGGCGCCGCGCGAGACGTTGACCAGCACCGCGCCGTCGCGCATCCGCCCCAGGAACTCCGCGTCGACCATCCCGCGGGTCCGGGACGTCAGCGGCACCATCAGCACCACGGCGTCGTGCAGCTCCAGCAGGCCGGGCAGTTCCCGCACGCCGTGCACGCCCTCCCGCGCGGTCATCCCGACCATCGTGCAGCGCGCGTCGAACGGCTCGAGCCGGCGCCGCAGGTGCCGTCCGAGGTCGCCGGCGCCGATGACGAGCACGCGTTTGCCCTGCAGCGTGTCCGCCGTCTGCCGGTCCCAGCGGCCTTCGCGCTGCGCCGCGGCGAAGACGTCCAATTTCCGGTAAATGGACAACAGCGCGGCGACGACCCACTCGGCCGTGCTCCCGCCGTGCGCGCCGCGGCAGGTGGAGAGCAGGACGCCGTCGGGCACCTTGCCGACCCAGTCCTCGGCGCCGGCGGACAGCAGCTGGATCAGCTTCAGGTTCGGCACCGTCCGCCACAGCTGCTCCCCCGGCGGGTGCTTGCCGGGGATGAGCACTTCGGCCTTCGCGGCCTCGGGCGGCACCGGCTCGCCCCACTGGTAGCGCACGGGCAGGACCCGCGGAACCTCGGCGAGCACGGTCAGGCCCTCGTCGTCGGGCACCAGCACGGTCAGCGTCATGATCCCCAACGTAATCGAGGAGTACTCACCCATGGTTCACGCACCGGCCCCTAGGCTGGGGGATCATGCGCACCCGCTACCGCTCGGCCCTGCTGGCGATCCTGGCCTGCGGCGTCCTGCTGCCCGCCGGGTGCGCGCGGTTCGACGACACCGCGGCGGGCCAGACGTTCAGCCCCGCCCCCGTGCCGAGCCCCGAGTCGCCGCCCGAGGTCCAGGGCCCCGGCGCGGACTCCGGGAGCGACGGCAAGCAGGCGCGGCCCGGCCAGTCGGCCGCGCCCGTGCCGCCGCCGCAGGGCTGCAAGGACTTCGACCCGGCGGTGATCGCGACGTGCCTGGACACCGTCGCCGCGGTGGCCGGCCTGCCCGGCGACGGCTCCGCGCCGAGCGCGCTGGCCGGCGAGCGCAAGAGCGGCCGCGTCCTGCTGGCCACCGGCGGCAAGGACGCGACGGACTTCGCGAAGCTCGACGTCCAGGCGGCCGGCGACGGCGGCCTGACCGGGCTCGCTCTGTCGCCGTCGTACGTCGAGGACCAGCTGGTCTTCGCCTACATCACGACCGCGACCGACAACCGGGTCGTGCGCTTCGCCAAGGGCCAGGCGCCCAAGCCGGTCGTCACCGGCATCCCGAAGGGCGCGTCCGGCAACCGCGGCACGATCGGCACCGACAACCGGGGCGCGCTGCTGGTCGCGACCGGCGACGCGGGCAACCCGGGCGCGGCGGCCGACCCGAACTCCCTCGCCGGCAAGCTGCTGCGGATCGACACCTCCGGCAAGGCCGCGGCGGGCAACCCGAACGGCGCGCTTGTGGTGGCGACCGGCCTGCATTCGCCGGGCGGGGTGTGCGCGTCGGCCGACGGCGGGCGCGTCTGGGTCACCGACCACCTCGCCGACAAGGACGCCCTCTACCGGGTCCAGGGCGGCCAGCCGCTGACGACGCCGGCGTGGACGTGGCCGGACAAGCCGGGTGTCGCGGGCTGCGCCGACTTCGTCGACGCCAACGGCTCGCTCTCGATCGGCACGTCACTGGCGGGCAGCCTGCAGAACCTGCCGGTGACCCCGGAGGGCGCGATCAGCGGCAAGCCGACGGTCAGTCTCGATGGCAAGACCGGCAAGCCGCCGGTGACGTACGGGCGGCTCGCCGGCATGAGCATGATCAACCCGCAGCTGGCGGTGGCGGGCACGGTCAACAAGGACGGCGGCACCCCGGTCTCCAGCGACGACCGTGTCGTGCTGATCACCCCGGCCACGTCCGGCGGCGGCAACGGCAAGGACTGACCTGCGGTTTTCCGCCGTCGCCGATATTCGACAACGGCAAAACCGCACCGGTCGTCGCGCGCCCGGCCGGCCGATCCGCGTGGCTCCGGCCGAGCGCGTGACAGCTCAATTCAGGCGAGGGGCTTCAGCTCCACCCGCCGCCCCTCGGCCGACGACGTCAGCCCGGCTTCGGCGACCTGCAGCCCCCGGGCGGCCGAGAAGAAGTCGTAGCGGTGTTGCCGTCCGGCGACGACGTCCCGCACGAACTCCTCCCACTGCGCCTTGAAGCCATTGTCGAACTCGGCGTTGTCCGGCACCTCCTGCCACTGGTCGCGGAACGGCTCGGTGGCCGGCAGGTCCGGGTTCCAGACGGGCTTCGGCGTCGCCGACCGGTGCTGGACGCGGCAGCGCCGCAGCCCGGCGACCGCGCTGCCCTCGGTGCCGTCGACCTGGAACTCGACCAGTTCGTCGCGGAAGACCCGCGTCGACCAGGAGGAGTTGATCTGCGCGACGACCCCCGATTCGAGTTCGAAGATGCCGTACGCGGCGTCGTCCGCCGTCGCCGCGTACGCCTCGCCCTGCTCGTCCCAGCGGCGCGGGATGTGCGTTGTCGCTTTCGCGGTCACGGCCTCGACCCGGCCGAAGAGGTTCTCGAGCACGTAGTTCCAGTGGCAGAACATGTCGAGCACGATCCCGCCGCCGTCTTCGGCGCGGTAGTTCCAGCTCGGGCGCTGCGCCTCCTGCCAGTCGCCCTCGAACACCCAGTAGCCGAACTCGCCGCGCACCGACAGGACCCGCCCGAAGAACCCGCCGTCGACCAGCCGCCGCAGCTTCAGCAGCCCGGGCAGGAACAGTTTGTCGTGCACGACGCCGTGGCAGATCCCGGCGTCCCGCGCGAGCCCGGCCAGCTCCAGTGCCGATGTCAGTTTTTCGGCAAGGGGCTTCTCGGCGTAGACGTGCTTGCCCGCGGCGATCGCGGCCCGCACCGACGGCTCGCGCGCCGACGTCAGCTGCGCGTCGAAGTAGACGTCGACGTCCTGCAGCGCGGAATCGGCGTCGGTGGTCCACGCGGTCAGGCCGTGCCGGTCGGCGAGGTCCTTGAGCTTCGCGGCGTTGCGCCCGGCGAGGATCGGCTCGAGTTGCACGCGGCTGCCGTCCGGCAGGGTGACGCCACCCTGCTCGCGGATCGCCAGGACCGACCGGAGCAGGTGCTGCCGGTAGCCCATCCGGCCCGTCACCCCGTTGAGCAGCACTCCGATGCTGGACTGGTTCATCACTGCAAGCCTTCCTGGTCGGATCCGTCCCATGGGATGTCGTATTCGGCCCGGCGCCCGCACATGCCGTAACCGTCCGGGTTCGACGGAGTCGTGACCCGCAGGCCGGACCGGTCGAGGTGGCTCCCGTCGCCGTCGGCGAGCGCCTTGAGATGGGCACCGGTCAGTTCGGCGGCCCGCAACGCCCCGGCCTGCCAGCGCGGTACCCACTCTGCGACTTTCGGCGCGACGAGCGCGACGGCCGCCCGGTGGAACGCCCGCAGCGGCTCCGGATCGCCATCCCGCAGAGCGTCACGCAGCGGCAGATACCCACGAATGGCCAGGTCACGGCGTTGTCGAGCGGCGTCGTCGTTTTTCGGCAACGCCGCGGCCTCGGCGTAGGCGGCCGGGTCGGCGAGCACATCGGGCGGGAACGTGAAGACGGCGTCCCCGGCCTCCGGCAGCCCGCTGTTCTGCATGAGGACGGTGACGCGCAGGCCGTCGCCCTGCACCATCCGGTGCACGGTGCCGGGCGTGAACCACGCGATCACGCCAGGCTCCAGCGGCGTCTCCGCGTAGCCGCCGGCGCTCAGCGTCTGGACGGCCCCGTGACCCCCGGTGACGACATAGGCCTCGGTACAGGCGAGGTGGACGTGCGGGCTGCCGCCGCAGACGCCGTCCTCGGCCGCCCAGTCGTAGGCGCGCAGGTGCGAGATGCCGACGCCACCCGGGAGCGGAAAGTAGGTCATGACCAGCCGTGCCCGTCGAGGTAGCCGGTCACCCGATCGCGGTCCCAAGCCCCGTCCGCGACGACGATCCGGTAGCGGTAGGCGAAGCCTTCGCCCGGCGGCACGTCGAATTCTTCGAAAAACGCCCACGAGAAGGCGACCATGGGCGCTTCCTGGGCCCGGACGAACCAGTGCGACTCGTGGATCGCCTTGTCGTTCTCGGGCGCATGGGCGAAGACGAGCGTCGAATGCGCATCGACGTCGTCGTGCTCGCCGACGAACGCGAGCCACGGCGCCTGGGCGCCCATCATCGCCTCGCCCTCGAGATCCCCGGGGCCCAGTACCTGCCCGCCGCCGAAGTCCCGCGGCCCGCGCCAGTGCAGGCCGGTGTACCCGGCCAGCTCACGGCCGGCGGTGGTCGGGCTGCCGAAGACGAGCGGGACGTCACGGAGGTTGGTCAGTTCGATCGCCCAGTCGAGTGCCCAGGACCCGTCGTCCGGCTCGACCGAGTGAACGACGATGTCCCGCCGCTCCCGCGCCCACTCGTCCCCGCCGTTGGCGACCCAGGTGAGGTCCTCGGTGAAGGCCAGCCGATCGCGTTCGACGGCGAAGGCGGCGAATCCGTCGTGCCGCATGGAGCCGATGCGGTCGGGCAACTCCTGGTACCAGTCGCCGGGGACGTAGGTGTGGCCGCCCCAGAAGTTCTGCCCGGACAGGTGGCTCGACGTCATCTGCAGCCCCTTGTGCCACCGGTGGTCGGCGGGCCGGTACCCGCTGACGCGCCGGCCGCCGAGGGTCCGCAGCGGGTGGGCGTAGGGCTTGCGCGACTCGAAGGCCACCGGGTCGGGCTTGTACACATAGGACATCAGCTGGACGCCGCCCGCCTCGACGGACACGCTCTCGCCATGCCGGTGGGTCACCGTGATCGGCGCGCTCATCCGCGGCCTCCTGCCTGGTCGCCCGCCATCGAGCGGTAGAAGGGATCACCGGGCCCGATCTCCCCGCGGCGCACGCCGAGCCCGGTGGCGGCGGACTTGTAGAGCGCGGCGATGAACTCCAGCACCTGCCGCCCGTCATCCCCGCTGCACGGCGGCCGCCGCCCGGCCCGATAGGCGGCGAGGATCGGCGCAAAAGCGGCGGCGTGCGAGCTGTCGACGTCGGCGGCCGGGGTGTGCCACCGCTCGACGTCCACTTCGGCGACATGCGGCGCCGGCGTGTAGCGCCAGTCTTTGACGCCGTACCCGTAGAGGTGACTGAGCTCGGCGGTGGCGCGTTCGCAGTCGATCCGAATCCGGCTGACTTCGTCCGGCGAGAGGACGCTGTTGACGACAGTCGCCAGCGCCCCCGACTCGAACCGGACGAGCGCGGTGGAGACGTCCTCGGTCTCGACGTCGTGCACGAGCCGCGCGGTCATCGCCCGCACCTCGGCCCAGTCGCCGAGCAGGTGGAGCAGCAGATCCATCTGGTGGATGCCGTGCCCCATGGCCGGCCCGCCGCCCTCGGTCTCCCAGCGTCCCCGCCACGGCACCGAGTAGTAGGCGGCATCGCGGTACCAGGTGGTCTGGCAGTGCGCGACGAGCGGACGCCCCAGCTCTCCGTCGGCAAGCAGCTCCCGGACGTGAGCGGCGGCCGATCCGGACCGCTGCTGGTAGACGAAGGCCGCGTAAGGCCCACCATCCCGCTCGGCGACGGTCATCTCGTCGTACTCGGCGAGCGACCGGCAAGGCGGCTTCTCACACCAGACCCAGGCGCCACTGCCAAGGGCCTTCTTCGTCTGCCCGACGTGCAGGCTCGGCGGCGTGCAGATCGACACGAGGTCCGGTTCCTGCTCGGCCAGCAAGGTGCCCATATCGTGGTAGGGCTTGGCGTGCGCGGTCCCGGTGCAGAAAGCGGCGACCCGCGCCTCGTCGACGTCGGCGGCGGCCACGATGTCGACGTCTTCGTGGTGGACCTCGAAGGCGGTCCGGTGGCTTTCCGCGATGGCCCCGGTCCCGATGACGGCCACCCGTAAGCGCTTTCCCTGAGCCAACCGGGGTCTCCCTCCACGGTTCCGACGCCCCAGCAGCGCCGATCCGCGCAGCCCGGCCACCTGCGGAGGCGGCGATCTCCGCGGCGGGGCTGCGCCTCTCCGACCGTTCCAGAAAGCGCTTTCTCACGCAACGGCCGACCACGATGTCAACGTTGTCAACGAGCGCGATCCACCGGTCGGACGACTCCCGAACCCGGTCGAAAATTCTCCAGCGGCAGGATTCTTACCGAAGGGGACGCGAAGATCAGCCGCTCTTGCTGCGAGTCTTCCGCGGCTGCCGGCTCTCCGCCCGCATCGCCCGCATGTCCAGGAAAGCGACGACGCCGGAAACCAGCGCCGCGAACAACCCGACGAACCGGCCCAGTCCGGGTCTGATGGCGACCCCCGCGGCCTCGAAGATGCCGCGCTGGTCGGCGTCGAACTCCCAGTCCAGGGTGACCCAGCCCAGCACCATCAGCAGCAGCGAAGCCGCGGCGACGACCAGCCACAGCTGCGGCAGGCCGCTGACGCGCACGGTCCGGATTCGCCCGAAAACGACCACGACCAGCCCGGCCAGCAGCAACGGCTGCGGCGGGCACCAGGCGAAGAAGCTCGAGTGCCACGCGTCGCGGACGACGTCGCCCTGGGGCAGCTGCGCGAGGATGTCTTCGATGTCCGGCCTGGTGGCGGTCAGCGTGGTCCACGGCAGGAACGTCGACCCCAGCGCGAGCAGCCCGGCCGCCAGGCCGAGCCACTCGCGCCAGGTGACGCTTTTGACGAATCCCGGCAACGTCAGGAACCGACGCGCTCGATGATCAGCTCGCGCACGCGCTTGGCGTCGGCCTGCCCCTTGGTCGCCTTCATGACCGCGCCGACGATGGCGCCCGCCGCGGCGACCTTGCCGCCGCGGATCTTGTCCGCGACGTCCGGCTGCGCCGCCAGGGCCTCGTCGATCGCCGCGAGCAGCGCCGAGTCGTCCGAGACGACCTTCAGCCCGCGCTTCTCGACGACCTCCCGCGGCTCGCCCTCACCGGCGAGCACGCCCTGGACGACCTCCTTGGCGAGCTTGTTCGTCAGCTCACCGGACGACACGAGCCCGATGACCTCGGCCACCTGCTTCGGCGTGATCGGCAGGTCGGTCAGCTCGACCTCGCGCGCGTTGGCCTCCTGGGCGAGGGTGTTGACCCACCACCCGCGGGCCTCGTCCGGCGACGCGCCGGCCACGACGGTGGCCGCGACGAGGTCGACCGCACCGACGTTCAGCAGGTCACGCAGGGCTTCGTCGGAAAGTGACCATTCCTGCTGGATCCGCTTCCGCCGCTCCGAGGGCATCTCCGGCAGCGTCCCGCGGAGCTCCTCGACCCATTCACGCGACGGCGCGATCGGGACCAGGTCGGGCTCCGGGAAGTACCGGTAGTCCTCGGCGGTCTCCTTCGTTCGGCCCGACGACGTGGTGCCGTCGGCCTCCTGGAAGTGCCGCGTCTCCTGCTTGATCGAACCGCCCTCGGCGAGGATCGCCGCCTGCCGCGTCATCTCGTAGCGGACGGCGCGCTCGACGCTGCGCAGCGAGTTGACGTTCTTCGTCTCGGTGCGCGTCCCGAACTCGGTCGCGTCCTTCGCCATCAGCGAGACGTTCGCGTCGCACCGCAGCGAACCCTGGTCCATTCGGACGTCCGAAACGTCGAGGGCGCGGAGCAGGTCGCGCAACGCGCTCACGTAGGCCCGCGCGACCTCGGGCGCCCGCTCACCGGTGCCTTCGATCGGCTTCGTCACAATTTCGATCAACGGCACGCCGGCCCGGTTGTAGTCGAGCAGCGAGTGCTCGGCACCGTGGATCCGGCCGGTGGCGCCGCCGACGTGCAGCGACTTGCCGGTGTCCTCCTCCATGTGCGCGCGCTCGATCTCCACGCGCACGACCTCGCCGTCGTCGAGCGTGACGTCGAGGTAGCCGTTGAAGGCGATCGGCTCGTCGTACTGCGACGTCTGGAAGTTCTTCGGCATGTCCGGGTAGAAGTAGTTCTTCCGCGCGAACCGGCACCACTCGGCGATCTCGCAGTTGAGCGCAAGACCGATCCGGATGGCCCCCTCGACGGCCTTGCCGTTGACCGCCGGCAGCGCCCCGGGCAGGCCGAGGCAGGTCGGGCAGACCTTCGTGTTCGGCTCGCCGCCGAACTCGTTCGGGCAGCCGCAGAACATCTTCGTGTTGGTGTTCAGCTCGACGTGCACTTCGAGCCCGAGGACGGGGTTGAAGCGTTCGATGACGTCGGCGTAGTCCATCAACTCGGCCACGGCAGTCACTTCGTTCCTCCCAGCTCCGGGACCTTGTGGATGAGCGCCCCGCCGGCGGCGGCGTCGCGAGCGGCCTCATAGGCGGCACCGACCCGGTAGAGCCGGTCGTCGGCGAGCGCCGGGGCCATGATCTGCAGCCCGACCGGCAGCCCGTCCTCGTCGGACAGCCCGCTCGGCACGCTCATGGCGGCGTTGCCGGCGAGGTTCGACGGGATCGTGCACAGGTCGGCGAGGTACATCGCCATCGGGTCGTCGACGCGCTCGCCGATCTTGAACGCCGTGGTCGGCGTCGTGGGTGAAACGAGGACATCGACCTGCTCGAAGGCGGCGTCGAAGTCACGCGTGATGAGCGTGCGCACCTTCTGCGCCGAGCCGTAGTAGGCGTCGTAGTAGCCGGACGACAACGCGTAGGTGCCCAGCATGATCCGCCGCTTGACCTCGGCGCCGAAGCCCTTCTCGCGCGTCAGCGACATGACCTCTTCGGCGCTGTGCGTGCCGTCGTCGGCGACGCGCAGGCCGTAGCGCATGGCGTCGAACCGCGCGAGGTTCGACGAGCACTCGCTCGGCGCGATCAGGTAGTAAGCGGGCAGCGCGTAGACGAAATGCGGACAAGAGACCTCGACGACCTCGGCGCCGAGCGTCCGCAGCTGCTCGACCGCGGCTTCAAACGACCGCAGCACGCCCGGCTGGTAACCGTCGCCGCCGAACTCCTTCACGACGCCGACCTTGACACCCTTCAGGTCACCGTTCGCGCCCTGGCGCGCAGCGGCGACGACGGGCGGCACCGGCGCGTCGATGGACGTCGAATCCCGCGGGTCGTACCCGGCGATGACCTCGTGCAGCAGGGCGGCGTCGAGCACCGTCCGCGCGCAGGGCCCGGCCTGGTCGAGCGAGGACGAAAAAGCGACGAGGCCGTAGCGGGACACCCCGCCGTAGGTCGGCTTGACCCCGACGGTGCCGGTGACGGAGCCGGGCTGCCGGATCGACCCGCCGGTGTCGGTGCCGATGGCGATGGCGGCCTCGAACGCCGCGATCGACGCCGACGAGCCGCCGCCCGACCCGCCTGGGATGCGGGCGTGGTCCCACGGGTTGTGCGTCGGGCCGTACGCCGAGTTCTCGGTCGACGAGCCCATGGCGAACTCGTCCATGTTCGTCTTGCCGAGGATGACGACACCGGCCTCGCGCAGCTTGCGCGTCACCGTCGCGTCGTACGGGGGCAGCCAGCCTTCGAGCGTTTTCGAACCACAGGTCGTCGGCACGCCCTCGGTGGTCAGGACGTCCTTGAGCGCGAGCGGCACGCCGGCCAGCGGCGACGCGGGCGCCTTGTCCTCGGCGAGGCCTTCGTCGACGGCCTTGGCCGCGGCCAGCGCGCCCTCGGTGTCGACGTGCAGGAACGCGTGGATGTGGTCGTCGACCTCGGCGATCCGGTCCAGGTGGGCCTGGGTGACCTCGACCGCGGACACCTCGCGCGCGTGGATCTTGCCCGCCAGCTCGGCGGCGGTCAGCTTGATGAGCTCGGTCACTGCTCTTCCCCCAGAATCCGCGGCACCCGGAACCGGCCCTCTTCGGCGGCCGGAGCACCGGCCAGCGCCTGCTGCTGCGTGAGCCCGGGGACGACGACGTCCTGTCGGAAGACATTCGTCAGCGGCACGGCGTGCGACGTGGGCGGCACGTCGGCGGCGGCGACCTCGCTCACCTTGGCCACCGAGTCCAGGATCTGGTCGAGCTGGCCGGCGAAGACGTCGAGTTCGTCGTCGGTCACGGCCAGCCTGGCCAGCTTCGCGAGGTGCGCGACCTCGTCTCGGGAAATGTTGGGCACGCGGGTGACTCCCGGGTTGTGCTGTGCGGGTTGTCTCGGAAGCTGCAAGTCTATGGTGGCGGCGCGGGCGGACTCGACTGGGTTACGCCCGGCGCAGGCCGGCTGCCGTCCGGCGACGCTCACATCCCGCCCGGCGGACAGCAGGTCCCGCGAGCCGGGTGGGTCTGTCACAATCGGCGACCGGCATCGAGCGTCCCACGGCAAGGCTGGGACGCCAGAGGTGAGAGGGGCGCGTGGTGTCGTTCCTGATCCGGGTCCTCCTTCCGGACAGCCCGGGGACCCTCGGCGCGGTCGCCACGGCGCTCGGCACGGTAGGCGCCGACATCCTCAGCGTGGACGTCGTCGAGCGCGGCAGCGGGGTCGCCGTCGACGACCTGGTGGTCGAGCTCCCGTCGGGCCGCCTGCCCGACGCGCTGATCACGGCCGCGGAGAGCGTCGAGGGCGTCGAAGTGGACGCGGTCCGTCCCTACGCGGGCGTCCTGGACACGCACCGCGAGCTCGAGCTCGTCGAGGAAATCGCCGCGCAGCCGAAGTCCGGGCTCGACATCCTCGCCGAGGGCGTCCCCCGCATCGTGCGCGCCGGCTGGGCGATGATCGTCGAGCATTCGGAGACCGGCGCGGTCCGGCTGGCGTCGTCCAGCGCGGCCCCGGAGACCCCGATCACCGACCTGCCCTGGCTGCCGCTGGAACGCGCGACGGTCCTCGACAGCGAGGAAGCCTGGATTCCGGAGACGTGGAAGGAGCTCGGCACCGAGCTCGCCGCGACCCCGCTCGGCAAGCCGGGCAAGGCGCTGCTCGTCGCCCGGCCCGGCGGCCCGAACTTCCGCGCCGCCGAGGTCGCCCGGCTCGCCCACCTCGCCGGCATCGTCGCGGTCGTCCTCGACGGTTAGCCCTCGCGCGTCGTCGAAAAAGGGACGAGCCCTTCATGGGTTCGTCCCTTTTCGACAAGGCCCAGGTCAGACGTCGATTTGAGAGGCGATGAGCGTGATGTTCGGGAACGGCCGCCAGTCCCGTTCGGCCAGGCGCGTGAACCCGAGACGCTCGTCGAGCCGGTGCGCGCTGTGCATCCGGTCGAGGCTGCTCAGCACCACCTTCCGGAGCCCCAGGCGCGTGCGAGGTCGAACACGGCTTTGACTCCTCCCGGACGCGGAATCTCGGCGTACTCGGATCCCGGGTGCACGACGGCCACGATGCCGAGCACCTCACCCGCTCCGTCCACTGCGACGAGGACCTCGACTCACCCCTCAGCTCCCCCAGCTTCTTCTGCGGCGGTCGCCTCGCCGGTCGGCAGCGCCACCTCCCACGCCGCGTCGGGGCCCTGCTCCAGCAGGACGCGGAAGCCGGCCTCGTCGAGCACCGGTACCTTGAGCTGAACCGCCTTGTCGTATTTCGAACCAGGCGCATCCCCGACGACGACGAACGCCGTCTTCTTCGACACGGACCCGGCGGCCTTGCCACCGCGCGCCATGATGACTTCCTTCGCCTCGTCGCGGGAGAAACCGTCGAGCGAGCCCGTCACCACGATCGACAGCCCCTCGAGGTGGCGCGGGATCGACTCGTCGCGCTCCTCCTCCATCCGCACGCCGGCCCGTCGCCATTTTTCGACGATCTCCCGGTGCCAAGCGACCTCGAACCACTCCAGAGTCGCGTGGGCGATGGTCGGGCCGACGCCGTCGACCGCCGAAAGCTCCTCCTCGGTGGCCTGCTCGATCCGCTCGATCGAACCGAACTCACGGGCCAGCGCCTGCGCCGCGGTCGGCCCGACGTGCCGGATCGACAGGGCGACCAGCACCTTCCACAGCGGCCTGTCCTTCGCGGCATCGAGATTGGCGAGCAGCTTCCGCGCGTTCGCCGACAGCTCCCCCGCCTTGGTCCGGAACAGTTCGACTTCGGCGAGGCTGTCTTCGTTCAAGTCGAAGACGTCGCCCTCGTCGGCGACGACCCGCGCGTCGAGCAACGCGACCGCCGCCTCGTACCCGAGGACCTCGATGTCGAAGGCGCCGCGCCCGGCCAGGTGGAACAGGCGCTCCCGCAGCTGCGCGGGGCAGAACCGCGTGTTCGGGCAGCGGATGTCCTTGTCGCCTTCCTTCTGATAGGCGAGCTCGGTACCGCATTCCGGACAGTGGGTGGGCATGACGAACTCGCGTTCGTCGCCCGTCCGCGCGTCCACCACCGGGCCCAGCACCTCGGGAATGACGTCGCCGGCCTTCCGGATGACGATCCGGTCGCCGATGAGCACGCCCTTGCGCTTGACCTCCTCCTGGTTGTGGAGGGTGGCCCTGGCCACGGTCGACCCCGCGACCGTCACCGGCTCGGTGACGGCGAACGGCGTCACCCGACCGGTGCGGCCGACGCCGACCTGGATGTCGAGCAGCGTGGTGATCGCCTCTTCCGGCGGGTACTTGTAGGCGATTGCCCAGCGCGGCGCGCGCGAGGTCGTGCCCAGCCGCCGCTGCAACGCCACCTGGTCGACCTTGATGACGACGCCGTCGATCTCGTGCTCGGCGTCGTGCCGGTGCTCGCCCCAGTAGGCGATGTGCGCGGTGAGCTCGTCAGCCGAGGTCAGAACCTTGCTGTGCGGCGACACCGGCAGCCCCCACGCGGCCAGCGCGTCGTAGGCCTCCGATTGACGCTGCGGCTCGAAGCCCTCGCGCTTGCCGAGTCCGTGGCAGATCAGCCGCAGCCGACGCTCGCGAGTGATCTTGGGGTCTTTCTGCCGCAGCGAGCCGGCCGCGGTGTTGCGCGGATTCGCATACGGCGGCTTGCCGGCTTCGACCATCTTCGCGTTCAGCTCGAGGAAGTCCTCGACGCGGAAGAAGACCTCGCCGCGCACCTCGACCAGGGCGGGCACCGGGAACTCGTCGGTGCCTGCCAGCGTCAGCGGCACCTGGTCGAGGGTGCGGACGTTGAGCGTGACGTCCTCGCCGGTCCGGCCGTCACCGCGCGTGAGCGCCCGGGTCAGGTGGCCGTTTTCGTACAGGAGGTTGATCGCCAGGCCGTCGATCTTCAGTTCGGCGAGGAACTCGGTGCGCCCGACTTCCTTCTCGACGCGTTCCACCCATGCCAGGAACTCGTCCGGGTCGAATACGTTGTCGAGGCTGAGCATGCGCTCGAGGTGGTCGTGCGCGGTGAACTCCGTCGAGAACGTGCCCCCGACCCGCTGGGTCGGCGAATCGGGCGTGACCAGCGCCGGGTGCTCGTCCTCGAGCCGCTGCAGCTCGCCCAGCAGCTCGTCGAACTGTCCGTCCGAGATGATCGGCGAGTCCAGGACGTAGTAGCGGAACTGGTGGTCGCGCAACTCCTCGGCGAGAGCGCTGTGCCGCTCGCGCACGTCGGCCGGGACGTCGGTGACGTCCTCCGCGGCCACCGGGGCGTCGACCGCCGCAACCTGGTCCTGGGGAAGTTCGGTGCTGCTCACGGGTGGTAACCCTAGCCGGAGGTACCGACATTTTCGTCCGGTCCGCTGCCCAGTCCGCGGACCAGTTCACGGAACTCCAGAAGGGTGATGGAGCCGGCCGGTTCGGCCTCCGCGGTCTCGACGCGCCGTAACCGTTCGGCGGCGAGCCGTTCACCCAATGTCGCGTCGAGCGGCAGAAAGGTCATGGTCCGCCGGGTCGCGTCGTCGAGGTCGCCGAAGCGTGGGTGGAAAACGGCGACGTCGACCACGTGCTCGTCGTCGTCCACCTGCGCGACGACCCGGACGTCGGCCAGCGCGATCCGGTGCTCGCCGAGGTTGACCGTGACTTCGGTCGGATCGGGCACGGGTGGAACCGAGTCGTGGTACTCCCAGATCGCGTCGTCCGGCGGCGCGGCAGCGCGCCACGCGTCGGTGAACGGCCGTACTTCGGGGTCTTCCTGACCGGTCACGACCAGGGCGTAGATCGCCTGGCGACCACGTTCGAGCGAGAAGTGCAGCCGCGGGTGCAGCGCCTCGACCAGCTGGCAGAGCTCATACTCGACGCGGTGCGGCTCCCCCTCGCCGAGAGCCGCGCTCACCATCGGGAGCAGCTCGAACCAACCGTGCCAGAACGCCTCCGCGGCGGCGGCCGGGTCATCGGGCACGGGTTGCTCGGGCCACTCTGTGCGCGGGTCGGGCGGATCGGCGGGAGCGTTCTTGCGGCGGAACAGACGCATGGTTTCGGGTGGTCCTCGTTCGGTCGGCTACCTCGCCAACGCTACTTGCCGGCCAAGGCGAACGTCGGTGAGTCGCCGGATTTCGTCACCAGCCCTCCGGCGGTTCCACGAAGGCTTTGCCGAGGTCCCTTGTGAGCGAGAGGGCACGGCGCATCCATTCCGGAGTCGCACCGGCGAGACCGCAGGCGGGCGTCGGCACCGCCCGTTCGGCGAGGACGCTGCGGTTGAATCCGAGCCGGTCGGCCAGCCCGAACGCCGGCTCACCGACGTCCTTCAGACTCGGTGCGGCCCCGGACGCCGTGGCCGGCACCGCGCCGAGGAACAGCGTTGCCCCGCCGTCCCATACTTCGCCGATCTCGTCGAGGAACGCGGCGGAGGCACCGTCGAGCGCGGCGAGGTCGAAGGCCAGAGCGTCCGCTCCGGCCTCGCGCAGCAGACTGAGGGGCGGTTTTGCGGCGCAGCAGTGCAGGATCACCGGGCGATCGGTGATCCGCCGGGCGCCGTCGATGACCGTGGTGAGCAGCTGACGAGCCTCGGGCGCCGGCACCGCGGCGACGTTCCCGTATCCGGACGGCGTCGAAAGGCTGCCGGCCAGCACCGCGGGCAACGACGGTTCGTCGAACTGGACCACCACCGGCGCGCCGGTCCTGGCTCGGACTTCCGCGACATGCTCCGCGAGGCCGTCCAGCAGGGACGACGTGAAGTCTCGCAAGGCCCCGCGGTCGGTGAGCACCCGATGCCCCCGGGGCAGCTCGATTCCGGCTCCGAGGGTCCACGGCCCGGCCACCTGGACCTTGAAGACCGGCGGCGTGATACCGGCCTTTTCGCGCGCCTCTTGCACGGCGTCGAGATCCCAGCGAAGCAGATCGACGGCCCGGCGATGCTCGTGCCCTGGCCGGGAGGCAACGCGGTAACCACTCGGCACGACGTCGACGGCCAGGTCGACGAGCAGGGCGGCGGTGCGGCCGAGCATGTCCGCGCCGACGCCGCGAGCCGGCAGCTCGGGCAGGTGCGGGAAGTCGGGCAGTTCCCCGAACACGACCGCAGCCGCTTCGGCGGGATCGGTGCCCGGCATCGAGCCGATCGCCGTCGCGGCTCCGCTGGGCCAGATTCGCTCACTCACGACCACCGATTCTGGTCGATCTCCGAGGACGAACACCGGCCGGGGCACCGCGATGCGGACATTCACCGCATTTCCCTTGACCGGCACCATGAGCGCGTCCGCGACGTTAGGCTGACCGGCCATGACGAGTTCGCCACCGCAGCCGGGCTGGTACCCGGACGCGCGGGACCCCCGTCTGCACCGATGGTGGGACGGCCAGGCCTGGACGGCCGGCACCCGGCCGGCTCATGCCTTCCCACCACCGAGCGATTCCGAGCCGATCGAGCTGGACATCGAGCGCGCCCACGACCCGGCCCGGATCCAGAACCAGGTCAATCGCGCGACACGCGGCCGAGGCGGCACGCGCGCCGGGGGCGGGACCCTGTTCAGCGAACCGGTGCTCGTGGTCAACCAGCGCGCCAAGCTGATCGAGATGGCCAACGAATTCGGCGTCTTCGACCAGCACGGCAACCAGCTCGGCGGGGTCGTCGAGGTAGGCCAGAGCACGCTGAAGAAGGCGATCCGGCTGCTGACCAACTACGACCAGTTCCTGACCCACAAGTTCGAGGTCCGCGACGCCAACCACAGCACCGTCCTCAAGGTGACCCGGCCGGCGAAGGTGTTCAAGTCGCGGTTCCTGGTCACCCGCGCTGACGAGACGCCGATCGGCGAGATCGTCCAGGAGAACGTCTTCGGCAAGATCCGGTTCGGCTTCATCGTCGACGGCCAGACGGTCGGCGGCATCTTCGCCGAGAACTGGCGCGCCTGGAACTTCTCGATTCGCGACCACGCCGGCACCGAGGTCGCCCGGGTGACCAAGACCTGGGGCGGGTTCCTCAAAGCCGCCTTCACCACGGCCGACAACTACGTCGTGGAGATCCCCCACCCGCTGCCGGATCCGCTCGCCAGCATGGTGGTCGCCGCGGCCTTGACGATCGACACCGCCCTGAAGCAGGACACCGACTGAGCAAGTGACCGGCGTCTCATCTCCTCCCGGTGGACAGCAGGCCCGGCACGGCTCAGGGTGAAGAAAGGCCGGGACGCCGCAGTCTCGCCGGGACGGAGGTCACCGTGGAACCGTTGCCGGAAAGCAGCGACAGGAACTGGACCGAGCCCGGGATCTACGAGGTCTCGTCCGGCGTCTACCGGATCCCGTTGCCGCTGCCCAACGACGCCCTGCGCGCGGTCAACGTCTACGCGGTCACCAACGGCGAGAAACTGGTCCTGGTCGACTCCGGCTGGGCGTTGACCGTGGCGCGGCAACAGCTCGCCGAAGCCCTGAGCGGGATCGGCGCCGAACTGGCCGACGTCAGCGAGTTCCTCGTCACCCACGTGCACCGGGACCACTATTCGCAGGCAGTGGTCCTCCGTCGTGACTTCGGCTCGAAGATCGCCCTCGGCCAGGACGAAGAGCCATCGCTCAAGGCGTCCGGCAATCCCGACCGCCTGCCGATGGAAGCCCAGGTCGACCTGTTGTTCCAGGCCGGGGCCGGCGAAGTCGTGGAAGCGCTGGCCCAGCAGTTCGGCACAAACCGCCGACACACGGAAGCCGACCTTTGGGAGGCTCCTGACGAATGGCTGACGCCAGGGCCGAGGTCAATCCTGCCCGGGCGCGAATTCGACGTCGTCGCCACCCCGGGACACACTTCCGGGCACGTCGTCTTCGTCGACGACACTGCCGACCTCTTGTTCTCCGGCGACCACGTGCTGCCGCACATCACGCCCTCGATCGGGTTCCAGCCGGTGCCGGCCGAGCTACCGCTCAACGACTTCATCGACTCCCTTCGCCTGGTGCGGGCCATGCCGGACCGCCGCATGCTTCCGGCGCACGGCCCGGTGTCCGAAAGCGTGCACACTCGGATCGACGAACTGCTGGAACACCACCGGCAGCGGCTCGAGACGATCGCCTCGCAGATCGTGGCCGGCGCGACCAGCGCGTACGAGGCCGCACACCGCATCGGCTGGACCCGCCGCCACCGCAAACTGTCCGAAATGGACTCGTTCAATCAGATGCTCGCGGTCCTGGAAACCGCGGCGCACCTCGACCTCCTAGTGTCGCAAGGAGAACTGAAGGCCCAGGTTGTCGACGGCATCCGCCGTTACGCGCTGCCCTGAGACACGCCGTCAGCACTGCGCGTAGCCGCCCCGTTGCAGCTAGGCCCACCCTCCAACCTGCTGCATACTGGGTGAAATGGAGGTCATCAGACGCGCCCGGGCAACGGACATCGAGGCGCTCGTACGCCTGTTCGGCGCTCCGGGCGAACCATTGGCGGCCGCGCTCCAGGAGCTTATGAACACTCCGCACGTCACGCTGGTCGTCGCCGAGGACGACAACGGCGTCGCGGGCACTGCACAGCTGACGCTGCTCCGGGGCCTCGCCTGGGACGGCGCGCCCCGCGGCCTGCTCGAAGGCATCCGCGCCGCCCGACGCGGAGTGACCAGCGCGCTCCTGACCTGGGGCATCGACGAAGCCCGTCGACGCGGTTGCACGCGCATCCATCTCGACTCCGGGCTGAACCGCGGCGACCTACGAGACTTCTACGCACGCTTCGGTTTCGAGTACAACTATCAGGGATTCACCCGCGTCCTGTGATACTGGCGTCGTGGCCGACTACACCATCCGCAAGGCACAGCGTGAAGACATCGGCGCCATCGTGCACATGCTGGCGGACGACCAACTCGGCGCCACCCGGGACGACCCCGGCGACCTCGACCCATACCTACGCGCCTTCGACGAGATCGACGCAGATCCCCATCAGCTTTTGATCGTCGTCGCGTTCGACGACAAGCCGGTCGGCACCTTGCAGCTGACGATCATTCCAGGCCTCGCCAGGCGCGGCGCGCTCCGAGGCCAGATCGAGGCCGTCCGAATCCACGCCGACCATCGGGGCACCGGACTGGGAGCCGATCTCGTCCGCTGGGCGATCGACGAATCGCGGCGGCGCGGGTGCGCCCTCGTGCAACTCACGTCGGACACGTCCCGGGCAGAAGCGCACCGGTTCTACGAGCGCCTCGGATTCGTACCCAGCCACACAGGATTCAAGCTCAAGCTCTAGGCAGCAACGACTATCAAGCACACAGCGGCTGCGCTCATCCACTTTGGACACTGGTACTCCTTCGTTCGCGAAGCGGATGTCCATACCTGCGCACGATCCCGAAGCAACGGCGATTCGTCAAGCGAATGGCACGAATGGACCGTTCGCTCCCTTTCGATGACTTTCCTTGCGAGCCGTCGTACCGTCGTGCTCATGACATCTTCACAACCGATCCGCAACCTCGTCCCCGCACCCACCCGAAGCGCTGACGGCGAACTTCCCTTCGTACTCCCCTTCGTGCTGCGATCGATTCGCGCCAACCCGAACACGTTGCAGCGCATGAAAGACGAACAGGTCGTCGATCTGATCCGCGACACCGACGCGGAAATCTCGAAGCTGCAAGCACTTCAGTTGAGAGCGATCGCCGACCTGAGCGTGCGCCGGAGACGGGCACCCAGCGCGTCATCCGAAGTCGCGTTGGCCTTGTCCATAACGGAGCACCGCGCCAGCGCCATCGTTTCTGCGGCGAACGCGTTGATCGCCCGCCTTCCCCGCATGCTGAACCTGATGGACGACGGCCGGCTCGACCTCTACCGCGCCATGAAGGTCACCGACGCGACGTCATGGCTGTCTGGAGACCATGTGCGCGTCGTCGACGAGACGCTCGAGGACCGCGTTCCGGGCCGGAATGCCACCCAGGTCCGCCGTGCCGCGGCCTACGCAGCTGCACAGGCCGACCCCGAGGGTGCAGCGCTCCGCAACGAGCGAAAGCTCGTCGAGCGGCGGCTCACCCTGCACCATCAGGACACCGGCGTGACCCATCTGTCGGTCAACAACGCACCGACAGAGAAGGCGACCGCCGCCTACGCTCGCGTCGACCAGGCCGCCCGGGCGTTGAAGACGCCGGACGAACCGCGAACACTGGACCAGCTCCGCGCAGACGTGGCCATCGATCTGCTGCTCAGCGGTACCGGGGGCCCGAGCGAACGCACCGAGGTCTTCCTGCACATCGACCTGGCCACCTATCTCGGCCTCAACCAGACTCCGGCAGCGTTGTCCGGTCGCGGACCCATCGCGGCTGCGCTGGCTCGACAGATCATCGGCGGCCCTGGCACGACGCTGCGCCGGGTGCTCACCGACCCGCGAACCGGTCACGCGGCCGAACTGTCGCCGACGCGCTACCCGGTCGATCAGAACGAGTTCATCCGGGTTCGCGACCAAGAGTGCCGCCACCCGGGATGCACCCGTCCTGCACAGAGTTGCGGGGTCAGAGCGACTCGCGCGAAGGGTGAGGCCGAAGGCATTGCAGACCAGGCAATTACCTTCTGCTCGCGGCACAGCAAGCTGACGGGACTGCCTGGCTGGGACTACGAAGTCACGCCAGACGGCACTGTCAACGTCGCTACGCCGACGGGCCAGGTCCAATCGACAACGCCGCCGTCAATGCACCCCGGCCGACGGTCGAACCGGCCGCGGAAGTGATCAGCGGGTGCCTGAAATCTTCGCGCTGCCGAGAACGACGTCTCCACCGTCGGGATCGGGTCGGTAGAGAACGACGACCTGCCCCGGAGCAACTCCGCGCAGCGGCTCGCGCAAGTGCACGGTCATGGTGTCGTTGTCCACGTCGGCGACCGCATCCACGATGCCTCCGTGAGCCCTGACCTGGACGACGCATTCGGTGGGTTCGGTCAGCGGCCGGCCGCTGGGCCAGATCGCGCGGTCAGCTTCAATCACCTTGACGCCGAGCCCGGCCGCGGAGCCGACCTTTACGGAACCCGACACCGGTTCGAGCGAAAGAACGTATCGAGGACGACCATTCGGCGCCGGAGCGTCGATGCCCAGACCCTTGCGCTGGCCGACCGTGAAACCGTGCACCCCGGTGTGCCGGCCGAGCACCGCACCCGTTTCGGCGTCAACGAGCTCGCCGGGACGCTGCCCCAGCCGATTTTCCAGGAACTTCTTGGTGTCGCCGTCCGGAATGAAACAGATGTCATGGCTATCCGGCTTATTGGCGACGGACAAGCCTCGCCGCTCCGCTTCCGCCCGCACGTCGGTCTTCCATGAGCCGCCCAGGGGGAACATCGCATGGCTGAGCTGTTCCGGTGTGAGCGACGCGAGCACGTAGGACTGGTCCTTGCCGCTGTCCGCACTACGACGTAACTCAGGCACACCGTCGACCACGGCGAGACGCGCGTAGTGGCCTGTCGCGACCGCATCGAATCCGAGCGCCATCGCCTTTTCGAGCAGTGCTTCGAACTTGATCTTCTCGTTGCAGGTGACGCAAGGGTTCGGGGTGCGCCCAGCGGCATACTCGCCGACGAAGGTTTCGACAACCTCTTCGGTGAAGCGCTCGGCGAAATCCCAGATGTAGAAGGGGATTCCGAGGATGTCAGCGGCCCGCCGGGCGTCATGCGAGTCCTCGATCGTGCAGCATCCGCGCGAGCCGGTCCGCAGAGTCCCCGGCTTGGCCGACAGGGCCAGGTGCACGCCGACGACGTCGTGCCCGGCGTCGACCGCGCGCGCCGCGGCGACCGCCGAGTCCACTCCTCCGCTCATCGCGGCCAAAACCCGCATTGTCTTACACCTCTTGCTTCTGGGTCTGCTTGCGCATTCCGGCGAGGCCGGCCTGCCGGGCGCGCATGACGACGCCACCGATCTCCGCAGCCACGGCCTCGACGTCCGCGGCGGTGGAAGTGTGGCCGAGAGAGAACCGGAGGGAACCACGAGCCGCCGCCGGGTCGGCCCCCATGGCGAGCAGAACGTGGCTCGGTTGGGCGACGCCAGCTGTGCACGCGGATCCTGTCGAGCATTCGATGCCTTTGGCGTCGAGCAGCATCAACAGGCTGTCTCCAGCGCACCCGGGAAAAGTGAAGTGGGCATGGCTGGGCAGCCTTTCGCCGTCTCCACCGTTCAGTACGGCATCGGGAACCTCGCGTTGGACAGCCTCGACGAGCTCGTCCCGGAGTTCCTCGACGCGCTTCGCGTACTCAGGTCGGGTCGCGACGCTGATTCGGACAGCAGCGGCAAATCCCACGATCGCCGGGACGTCCAAGGTGCCTGAGCGGACGTTGCGCTCCTGGCCTCCGCCATGCAGCAAAGGGGCACAAGGCACGTCACGTCCGAGCAGAAGCGCTCCCACCCCGAATGGGCCGCCGAGCTTGTGTCCGGTCAGGGTGAGTGCGGCGGCGCCAGTGGCGGCGAAATCCACCGGAGCAGCCCCGACGGCCTGGACGGCGTCTGTGTGGAACGGGATGTCGAACTCGGCGCACACTGCCGCCAGCTCGGCGATCGGGTTGATCGTGCCGACCTCGTTGTTTGCCCACATCACGGTGGCCAACGCCACAGCCTCGGGATCCGCAGCGATGGCCGCCCTGAGGACTTCAGGCGACACCCGGCCCTGGCTGTCGACGTCGAGCAAAGTGACCTCGGCGCCGCTGTGGGCCTCGAGCCATTCCACGGTGTCGAGCACGGCGTGGTGCTCTGCGGCACCGCACAGGATGCGGCGACGCTGCTCCCGCTCGCTGCGGCGGGCCCAGTAGATGCCCTTGATCGCGAGGTTGTCGCTTTCGGTGCCTCCACCGGTGAAGATCACCTCGGAGGGCCGAGCCCCCAGTGCCTCGGCGATGGTTTCGCGGGCTTCTTCGACCATCCGCCGAGCTCTCCGGCCCGAAGAGTGCAGCGCCGAGGCGTTGCCCACGGTGGACAGCGCCTCGGTCATCGCCGCTATGGCTTCGGGCAACATCGGAGTGGTTGCCGCATGGTCGAGATAGGTCATCGCTGTTCCAGGGTAGTCCGCTCCAGCGCGTGACGAAGTCCACCCTGGCTCTGGAAGTGGGCTGTCACACCTTTGACGGCCACCGCCCGGTTAGCCGGACACCCACCATCGCGAGAGCGACCAATGCCACCGTGAGCAGGGCCATCGCCGGCGACGGGTCGAGAACCGAGCCGACCACCCCGAGCAGCACACCACCCAGGCCGACGAGCAGGGCGGAGCCGACCCAGTCCGCGAGCTGCATCGCTGACGTGTTGAATCCTCGCTCGCCTTCGGGCGAGTAGCGGAGGAGAAGGACCGAAATCGCGGGCATCGCGATCCCCATGCCCGTGCCGCCCACCGCGCAGGCCACGAATGCGACCCACCCGGGGAACCACGGCTGCGAAACCAGGCCGAAGCAGACCAGGCCTGCCGCGACCAGCCAGAATCCGGTGCGCAGCGATGCCTCCCTCGACCAGCCGAGATAGCGGCCTTGGGCCGCCGACGCCGCGGACCAGCCCAAAGCCGTGATCGTCAGCGGCAGGCCCGCTAGGGCGGGGCTGTAACCGTGGACGGCGCTCATCGTCAGCGGGAGGTATGCCTCCATCCCGGCGTAAGCCCCGGCGATCAGGGCTCGGGAGGCGATGACCGTCGGCAGGCCGGGGCGGGCAGTTAACGTCCCGGCTGGCAACAGGGTGCGGAGCGCGTAACCCAGCGCGATCAGCCCGACCGCGCCATAGCCGAGCGCGACCAGCGACTGGTGCTGAGCCGCCCAGGTCAACGCCGCGACGCCGAGTGCGGCGATGATCGCTTGGGCCACGCTCGCCCGTCGGCCGCCCGGGGCAGGTTCGTGCGCGGGCAAGCGCCGGACGACCACGACCAGCATGAGCACGCCGACGGCCACAAGCGGGACCAAGCCGAGGAAGACCCAGCGCCAGCCGATGCTGACCGTCACGACTCCGGCCACCGACGGCCCGATGACCGCAGGCAGGACCCAGGCGGCCGCATTCGCGGCGTAGATGACCGGGCGTTCGTGGTCGGTGAACGTCAGCGCGATCAAAAGCGAGACCGAGACGAGGAGCAGCCCTGAGCCGAAGCCCTGCAGCGCACGGCCGAGGAGGAGCATCGGCATTCCGGTCGCCGTCCCCGCGACTACGAGACCGGCCGCGAAGAGTAACGGCCCGGCGAGCAGGGCCGGCGCCGGGCCGCGGCGGTCGCCGATTCGGCCCGAAAGCACCGTGGCGACCACGCTGGAGATCAGGAAGATCGTGAACGGCCACGAATAGAGCGACAGCCCGTGGAGGTCGGCGACCAGGGTGGGCATCGCCGTCGCCACGCCCATGCTCTCGAACGCGACCAAAGTGACCACGAGCAGCAGCGCGATCGTGGTCAGCCGGTGTTCCGCACTCCAGAGCACACTGCGGCGACGGGGTGCGGAGTCGATCGTCGAGGCCATGATCAGCAGCGTGCAACCTCCAGTCCGCTGGAGGTCAAGGCGGCTCAGGCTGACCGGTGCACCGGCTCCAGCGGCAGGTCGCGAGCCAGCGCAGCCGCTTCGCCGCGGGAAGTCACGTCCAGCTTGTCGAGGATGTTGCGGACGTGGAACTTCACCGTGTGCTCGCTGAGCTGCAGTTGTTCGGCGATCTGCCGGTTGCGCAAGCCCTGGGAGATGCCCGACAGGACCTCCAGTTCGCGCGGGTTGAGCCGGTCGAGCCGACGCAGCTCCGGCGGTTCGGCCACGCCGAGCGGAAGGACTGCGGTGACCGTCGTGCCCCAGGCCGGCACGGCGTCGACCTCCCAGTGGCCGCCCAAGGCCGTGAGCCGCTCGGTCAGGCCTCGGGGCGGGACTGCGTCGGCGACTTCGGGACAGTCGTCGCGGACGGTGATCCGCAACACCGTGCCGTCCACGCGCCAAGACGCCCTCAAGCGGGTGGTCGCGGGGCGGTCCAAGGCCGCGAGCACCAGGCCGCGGGTCAGGGTGCGTGCCGTGTGGGCGATGTCCTGCGGGAGGGACGCGTCGCCGATCGGGTCGATGAGGTCGACGTCGACCTCCGTGTGCCGGATCAGGTCGACCAGCTGGGTCTTGAGGACGGTGAACGCCGCGGCCGTCTCTTCCGCGGACAGGGCCTGGTCACGGTTGACGACGCCTTTGAGCTCGAGCAGGGCGTCGGCGGCGAGGTCGACCGCGGTGCGGCGGGCGACGGCGTCGGAGAGCCGGCCGGAGCGGAGGACCGACAGGAGTGTCACCAGGGTTGCCGCGTGCGTCTGGCCGAGGTCGGTGATCGCCTGAGCGCGTGCCGACGCCGCGGCGAGGCTGCTGGCCAGGACGTCCGGCCCCGGATCCGTCGCCCGCTGGCCCGCGTCGGTGCTGACGATGTGCCACAGCCGGGCCGCCAGCTCCAGGTCGGCGGACGGCGGCTCGGCGGCCTCCGGCACCACGGCGATCACCGCGCCCTGGCCGACCGCCGGTGTCGAAGCGAGCAGGACCAGGCGGCGCTCGACGCCACCGAGGACGCCGTCGATCAGCAGGGCCTTGTCCGGCTCGCTGCGGTCGGCCAGCCGCTGCAGCTCGACACTCGTCACGGCCTGGGTGATCGCTTCGTCGCCGATGGACTTGAGCGGGCTGCGGGGACAGTCGCCCGTCTGCATCGCCGCCGCTCGGTGCGGGATCAGCTTGCCCAGCTCGGCGGTGAACCGGCTGAGGAACTGGGGCCGCGGTGCCGACAGGAGGTGCTCGACGACGTCCAGCACGTGTCGCGGATCCGACCAGGAAGCGTCCATGGCCTCCAAGGTAGGCGCGACCAGGCTCCGGCGACCTGCTCGTCCGGCTAGTGAACACTGCTCGTCCGGACGGTTCGGCGGCTCCGGCGGGCGAGTTGACTTCCCGGGGAGGACATTCGAACCGAAGGTCACGAACCAAGGAGCGAGACATCACCATGCGAGCGATCACCTTCTCCGCATACGGCGGGCCGGAAGTCCTGCAGCTGTCCGACGTCCCGACGCCGGAGCCGGGCCCGGGGCAGGTTCGGCTGGCCGTGCGGGCCGCCGGGGTCAACCCGATCGACTGGAAGATCCGCAACGGCGCCATGCAGCAGAACTTCCAGGTCCCGTTCCCGCACATCCCGGGCCTCGAGGTCGCCGGCGTCGTCGACGCCGTCGGGGAGGGCGCGGACTTCGCCGTGGGCGACGAAGTGTTCGGCTGGTCGGAGACCGGCGCCTACGCCGAGTACGCGCTCGCGCAGACGATCGCGCCGAAGCCCGCGAGCCTTTCGTGGGCGGATGCCGCCGCGCTGCCTGTCGCCGGCGAGACCGCGCTTCGCGTCCTCGGGCTGCTCGGGGTCCGTGAGGGCGAGACGCTGCTGCTCCACGGCGCCAGCGGCACGGTCGGGCGGTTCGCCGCTCAGGTGGCCGTCGCGCAGGGGGTGACCGTCGTCGGGACCGGGGGAAGCCGGAGCCTTGACGACCTCAAGTCGCTGGGCGTCGTGCCCGTCCTCTACGGCGACGGTTGGGTGGAGCGGGTCCGCGAGGCGGCGTCCGGGCCGATCGACGCCGTTTTCGACGCGGCCGGGCACGGGGTGCTGCCGGGGTCCGTCGAGCTGCGGGGTGGCAAGGACCGGGTCGTCACCATCGCCGATGCCGCCGCGTTCGAGCTGGGGATCCCGTTCTCCAGCGGGGGCGAGCAGACCCGGGAGGTCCTCACCGGGATCGCCGGCTGGGTGACCGATCGCGGGGTCGGCATCGCGCAGGGCAAGAGCTATCCGCTGGCCGAGGCGGCCGCGGCGCAGGTCGAAAGCGAGGGCGGGCACCCTGGCGGAAAATTGACCATCGCCGTCGGGTGAGCGAAGGGGCCAATCCGGGCCTGTCGCCGGATCGCGGCGACAGGGCCCGGATCACTTCGCGGGAGGCGAAGCCAGTGGGGCCGCCTGGCGGCGCGGCGTCCGGCGGCGCTGCTGGACCGGGATCTGCACCGTGCCCAGCGCGGAGTGGACCGCCGACTCGGCGAGGGCGGCCAGTTCGCGGCGGGTTTCCGCGCGGCCCGGGGCGATCTCCGGGCAGACGTGGATCTCGAGCACGAGACCACGCAGGGCCGCGACCCGGCGCAGGGACGCGATCAGCGACTCCGGTCCGATGAACGCCGGGCGGCTCGTCTCGCGGCCGTCGGCGAGGCGGTAGCGCAGCGCGATCGGGCGCACCGGGACGCCGCCGTCGATGGCCGCCTGGAACGTCGCCGTCGTGAAGCGACCCGAGGCCAGGCCGCACCACGTCGTGCCTTCCGGGGTGACGCTGACCAGGGAACCCGTCCGGAGGGCGTCGGCCAGCGCCGCCATCGTGGCGGGCAGCGTCGTGAGCCGCTCGCGGTCGAGGAAGATGCTGCCGCCTCGGCGGACGAGGCCGCCGAGCACCGGCCAGCCCGCGATCTCCTTCTTGGCCAGTGCGCGCATCGGCCGCAGGGCGTTGATCGCGACGATGTCCAGCCATGAGATGTGGTTGTTGACCACCAGCGCGCCACGGCCGGCGGGCGCGGTCAGGAAGTCGGCGCCCCCTCGGATGTCCAACCGGACGCCGAACGCCCGCAGCATGCCGCGGAAGATCAGCCGGAGCAGGCGCTGGCGGCCCGGGGCGACCAGCAGCAGCGGCGCGGAGACCAGCGCCGCGACGACGACCGAGATCGCCGCCGCGAAGCGCAGGATCCGTCGGGGAAGGCCGACCACCGGGTCGTCGGTGGTCAGGCAGCCGTCGCCGCACGGCGAGGCCGGCATCCAGGCGTGGCTCATCCTTGGGTCCCGAGGAAGAACTTGAGGTACCGCTCGTCGACGTTGTGCAGGTCCAGGAGGACGAAGAAGTCCGCGACGCCGAAATCGGTGTCGAGCGCGGGCGGTCCGCAGACCTTGGCGCCGAGGCGGACGTAGCCCTTGATCAACGGCGGCAGCGTGGGCCGCGCCGGGCGTTCGATGCCCGAGGCGTCCCACGGGATCAGCGGCGTGACGCGCGTGCCCTCGTCCGAGTAGTGCTTGGCGCGCAGGACGTCCCACACGCCGGCGGCGAAGGAGCCGTCGTCCACCAGCGGGACGGACGCGCAGCCGGCGAGGTAGCGGTGGCCGGACAAGAGCATGTAGCGGGCGATCCCGGCCCAGACCAGGCTGACGACGGCGCCGCTGCGGTGGTCCGGGTGCACGCACGATCGGCCGGTTTCGACCAGTGACGGGCGGAGGCCGTCGATCGCCGTCAGGTCGAATTCGCTGTCGGCGTAGAGCTTCCCGGCCTGGGCGGCGCGCTCCGGCGGCAGCATGCGGTAGCAGCCGACGATGTCGCCCGTGTTGTCGTCGCGGACGACGAGGTGGTCGCAGAACTCGTCGAACTCGTCGACGTCGAGACCGGGCCGCGGGGAGTGGAGGCGCGCACCCATTTCCTCGGCGAAAACCCGGTGGCGCAGTTTCTGCGCCGCGACCACTTCGTCGTTCGCGTGCGCGACGAGAAGCGAGTACCGGGGGGCGTCGGCGGGGAGCTCGGCACCCGCCTGATCAGTGCTGACGAGGAGCTGTGACGTCGTCATGGTCAAGGTGTACCTGCGCGTTGGAAGCCGCGGAGAGTGCCATCCGATGACCGATTAGTGCACGTTCAGTTAATGGCGGGTTCTCAGGCTCCTCTCAGGTCCTGAAAACGCGCGAGGGGCCTCCCGGGAAGTCCCGGAAGGCCCCTGCGAGCTGGGGAATCAGCCCTTGCGCTTCTCGACCGCCTCGGTCAGCTGCGGCGCGACGTTGAACAGGTCGCCGACGATGCCGAAGTCGGCGATCTCGAAGATCGGCGCCTCCGGGTCCTTGTTGACGGCGATGATCGTCTTCGACGTCTGCATGCCGGCGCGGTGCTGGATCGCGCCGGAGATGCCGAGCGCGAGGTACAGCTGCGGCGACACGGTCTTGCCGGTCTGGCCGACCTGGAACTGCGCCGGGTAGTAGCCCGAGTCGACAGCGGCACGCGAGGCGCCGACAGCCGCGCCGAGTGAGTCGGCCAGCTTCTCGACGACGTCGAACTTCTCCGCCGAGCCGACACCGCGGCCACCGGAGACCACGATCGAGGCCTCGGTCAGCTCCGGGCGGTCGCCGCCGGTGACCGGCTCGACGCCCGTGATGCGAGTGGCCTTGGCCGCGTCGACCGCGGGGAGCTCGACGGTCTCCTCGGCCGCCGCGCCCTCGGCCGGCTCGGCCTCGACCGCGCCGGGGCGGATCGAGACGACCGGCGCGCCCTTGGCGGACTTGGACTTGACCGAGAACGCACCACCGAAGATGGACTGGTCGATGACGCCGTCGCCGTTGACGCCCACGGCGTCGTAGATCAGGCCGGAGCCCAGGCGCACGGCCAGGCGGGCTGCGACCTCCTTGCCCTCACCGCTGGCGGTGACGAGCACGGCGGCCGGGGACGCCTGCTGCGCGAGCGCGGCGAGCACGTCGACCTTGGGCGTGACCAGGTAGTTCGCGGCGTCGTCGCCTTCCGCGACATAGACCTTGGCGGCGCCGTGCGAGGCCAGCGACTGCTTCGCCTTGGCGGCGGTTCCGGTCGGGCCGACGACGACGGCCGACGGCTCACCGAGCGCGCGGGCGGCGGTCAGCAGCTCGAGCGTGACCTTCTTGACCTCACCGTCGACGTGGTCGACGAGGACGAGTACTTCAGCCATGTTCTTGTTCCTCCTCGAAGAGCCGTTGTCAGATGAGCTTCTGGCCGACCAGGTACTCGGCGACCTTGGTGCCGCCGTCACCCTCGTCCTCGACCTTTTCGCCGGCGGTGCGCGGCGGCTTCGGCGAGGACTCGGTCACCGCGGACCAGGCGTTGGCGAGACCGACCTCGCCCGCGTCGACGCCGAGGTCGGCGATGGTGAACGTCTCGACCGGCTTCTTCTTCGCGGCCATGATGCCCTTGAAGGACGGGTAGCGCGGCTCGTTGATCTTCTCGCCGACGCTCACGATCGCGGGTAGGCTCGCCTCGAGGTGGGTCAGGCCGTCCTCGGTCTCGCGGGTGGCCTTGAGCGTCGAGCCGTCGACGGTCAGCTCACGCACGTAGGTGACCTGCGGCAGGCCCAGCAGCTCGGCGAGGATCGCCGGGATGGCGCCACCGCGGCCGTCGGACGACTCGTTGCCGGCGATGACCAGGTCGAAGCCCTCGACCTTGCCGATCGCGGCGGCGAGCACCTTGGCGGTGGCGATCGCGTCGGAGCCGTGCAGGGCCTCGTCGGAGACGTGGATGGCCTTGTCGGCCCCCATGGACAGCGCCTTGCGGATGGCGTCGGTCGCGCGGTCGGGGCCCACCGAGATCACGGTGACCTCGCCCTCGCCGGCTTCCTTGATCTTCAGCGCCTCTTCGACGGCCTTCTCGTTGATCTCGTCGAGCACGGCGTCGGCGGATTCGCGGTCAAGGGTGTGGTCGGACCCGTTGAGCTTCCGCTCCGAGTAGGTGTCCGGTACCTGCTTGACCAGGACGACGATGTTGGTCATGGGTCTGCTTCGACCTCCCGGTTCGTGGCCCGCGGTCGACCACGGGACAGTGCTCTACTGGCCGGTAGATTAGGGCCAATCGGCGCGCAGGACCCGTCGAGGTGACGCCATTCACCTGGATGCGCAATCTATTGGGACCATCGTCCCGGTAGTCGACCGGTTACCCCACCCGAACTGCCGTTCGTCCGATCGGACCAACCACGGCCTACTGGTGGTGGGTGTCAGGCATTAACCTCCCCCACCATGCCCGCGCGCATCGCCGTCATCACCGACTCGAGCTCCTGCCTGCCCGACCTCGTCGCTTCTCGCTGGGCCATCGGTGTCGTCCAGATCCAGCTGAGCCTGGGTAGCCACTACGACGACGAAAACCGCTTCGACCGCGGCGAAGTGATCGACGCCATGAGAGCCGGGCAGGTGATCACCACGGCGCCCCCGGACCCGGGGGCGTTCTTCTGGACCTACCAGGAAGCTGCCGCCGCCGGCGCGACCGCGATCGTCAGCATCCACATCTCCGGCAGCATGTCCGACACCGTCCGCGCGGCCCGGGAGGCCGCCCAGCAGGTCCGCATCCCGGTGCACGTCCTGGACAGCCGGACCACCGGCATGAGCCTCGGCTTCGCCGCCGTGTCCGCCGCACGGGCGGCCGCGGCCGGCGGGGACGCCGGCCGGGTCATCGAGGCCGCCGAACGCCGGTGCGCGACCAGCACCGAGTTCATCTACGTCGACACCCTCGAGTACCTCCGCCGCGGCGGCCGGATCGGCGCCGCGCAGGCGATGCTCGGTAGTGCGTTTTCGATCAAACCGCTGCTCACGGTCAAGGACGGCGAGGTCGCGCCGCTCGCCCGCGTCCCCGGTACGCGGCGCGCCCTGGCCAAAATGGTCGATCTCGCGGTCAAGAAGTCCGGCGGGTTCCGCGCCGACATCGCCGTGACCCGGTTCGGCGCCAGCGACCACGAACTGGAGATCGGCCGGCAGATCGAACGCCGGGTACCCGCGATGGCCGAGAGCATGGTCGTCGAAGCGAGCACGGTCATCGGCGCGCACCTGGGCCCCGGTGCGCTCGGCATCACGGTGTCGCCGGTGGGCTGACCCGGCGTCCCGGGACCGCCAGCACGACCAGCGGGACCACGACGCCCAGCGCGGTCGTCGCGATGATCAGCACCTGGTCGATTGGTTCGAAATGCGACACGTGGCCGAGGTGGTAGAGAAAGTGCGGCAGGCCGAACAGTAGCCCCGCCACGCCGGCGAGCCGCGCGACCGCTGTGGTGCCGATCACGGCGGCGCCGATCAGGAGCGCGGCGAGCGTCAGGTTGAGGCCGCCGAAGTCGCGCAGGAGGTGCTCGTTGAACGGCCCGTCCATCGCCACCCAGCCAGTGCGGAAGCCGGGAAAGTCCTGGTAGAAGCCGGTGGGTGAGACCAGTGGCCAAATTCCGACCACGGCCTCGACCAGGCCGAAGAAGACGAGCAGTACGCGGGTGATGGTCCGTTGCATGACCACGGAACGAGAGGGCCGGACCGGATGTGACACCCGCTAGGGTCGCGGAGGTGACCACCCCAGCCACCCGGGCCGAGGCGCTGCACCTGACCGGCGAACGGACCGTCCCCGGCATCGCCGAGGAGAACTACTGGTTCAGGCGCCACGAAGCCGCGTACGCCGCCCTGCTCCCCCACTGCGCGGACGCGACGGTGCTCGAAGCCGGCTGCGGTGAGGGCTACGGCGCGAGTCTCCTCGCGGCCACGGCCCGTCGGGTGCTCGCGCTGGACTACGACGTCCCGACCACCGAACACGTCGCCCGCCGCTACCCCGAGGTCGCCGTCGCGCGGGCGAACCTGGCCTTCCTCCCGGTCCGGGACGGCGCGGTCGACGTCGTGGCGAACTTCCAGGTCATCGAGCACCTGTGGGACCAGGCCGGGTTCCTCGCCGAGTGCCGGCGGGTGTTGTCCGAAAACGGCAAACTGCTGGTCACGACACCGAACCGGCTGACCTTCACCCCGGACAGCGACACGCCGCTGAACCCGTTCCACACCCGAGAGCTCGCGCCGGCCGAGCTGGCCGGGCTGCTCACCGACGCCGGCTTCGACGTCGAGACCCTGCACGGGCTGCACCACGGCGAGGCCGTGCGCGCGCTCGACGAGCGGTACGGCGGCTCGATCATCGACGCCCAGCTCGACGTGGTCATGGGCAAGCTGCCGGGGCAGGCCGAGTGGCCGGACGCGCTGCTCGCCGACGTCGCCGCGATCGAGGCCACCGGGTTCGACATCCACGGCGACAACCTCGACGCGTGCCTCGACCTGATCGCCGTGGCGGTGCGCCGATGAGCGAGGGCACCTTCTGCCTCGTCGTGCACAGCCACCTGCCGTGGCTGCCGCACCACGGGAGCTGGCCGGTCGGTGAGGAGTGGCTCTATCAGGCGTGGGCGCATTCCTACCTGCCGATGGTCGAGCTCCTGGAGCGCTTCGCCGACGAAGGCCGCCGCGACGTGCTCACGCTGGGCGTGACGCCAGTGCTCGCCGCGCAGCTCGACGACCCGTACAGCATCCGCGCGTTCCACGACTGGCTCGGCCACTGGCAGCTGCGCGCCCAGCACGCGGCGACGCTGTGGCGCGGCGACCCGCTTTTGCGCGAGCTCGCCGCGGCCGAGCACCGGACCGCCGTCCGCGCGGCCGAAGAGCTCGGGACGCGGTGGCGGCACGGCTTCTCCCCGGTCCTGCGGTCCCTGGTCGACAATTCGACCATCGAGCTGCTCGGCGGGCCCCTCGCGCATCCGTTCCAGCCGCTGCTGGACCCGCGGGTGCGGGCGTTCGCCCTGAACGCCGGCCTCGCCGACACGGCCCTGCGGCTGGGCACGCGGCCCGAGGGAATCTGGGCGCCGGAGTGCGGCTACGCGCCTGGTATGGAAAACGACTACGCCGCCGCCGGCGTGCGGCGGTTCCTGGTCGACGGCCCGTCGCTGCGCGGCGACACCTGGGCCGCGCGGCCGGTCGGCGGCTCCGACGTCCTCGCGTTCGGCCGGGACCTCGAGGTCACCTACCGCGTCTGGTCGCCGAAAGCCGGCTACCCCGGCCACGCCGCCTACCGCGACTTCCACACCTGGCAGCACGAGGTCGGCCTCAAGGCGGCGCGAGTCACCGGCAAGACGGTCGAGCCGCAGGACAAGGCGCCGTACGACCCGGCGCTCGCCGCGGACGTGCTGGGGACGCACGTCAAGGACTTCGTCGAGACGGTGGTGACGCGGCTGCGGTCGCTGAAGCGGCAACACGGGCGTGAGGCGCTCGTGGTCGCCGCGTACGACACGGAGCTGTTCGGACACTGGTGGCACGAAGGCCCGGCGTGGCTGGAGGGCGTGCTGCGCGCGCTCCCCGAGGCCGGGGTGCGGGTGACGACGCTGAAGGGCGCGATGGAAGCCGGCCACGTCGGCGAGCCGATCGACCTGCCCGCCTCGTCGTGGGGATCCGGCAAGGACTGGCGCGTGTGGGACGGCGAGCAGGTCAAGGACATGGTCGCCGCCAACAGCGCGTTGCAGGAGCGGCTGCTCGACCTCGTTGCCGGTTTGGCGACCACGGCCCGCGACACCGTCGCCGACCAGGCCGTCGCCGAGGCGATGCTGGCGCTGGAAAGCGACTGGGCGTTCATGGTCACCAAGGACTCGGCCGCGGACTACGCCCGTCGTCGCGCGGCGGTCCACACCGAGCGCTTCGACGCGCTGGCCGGGCTGCTGCGCCGAGACGATCGCGCGCGGGCCGAGGAACTCGCCACGGCCTACCGCGCCGACGACGGACCGTTCGGGCACCTCGACGCCCGGGCGCTGAAGCACGACTGAAAGGGACCTTCATGGGGATCCACGAAATTCCGCTCGAGACCCTCGACGGGCGGGACAGCTCGCTGGGCGAGTTCGCCGGCAAGGCGCTGCTCGTGGTCAACGTCGCGTCGAAGTGCGGCCTGACCCCGCAGTACTCCGGTCTCGAGCGGCTGCAGGAACGCTTCGGCGAGCAGGGCTTCTCGGTCGTCGGGTTCCCCTGCAACCAGTTCGCCGGGCAGGAGCCGGGCAGCGCGGACGAGATCCAGACGTTCTGCTCGACGACCTACGGCGTCACGTTCCCGCTGTTCGAGAAGATCGACGTCAACGGCGAGGGCCGGCACCCGCTCTACGCCGAACTGACCGAGACTGCGGACGCCGAGGGCACCGCGGGCGACGTCCAGTGGAACTTCGAGAAGTTCCTCGTCGGCGCCGATGGCGAGGTCCTGGCGCGGTTCCGGCCGCGCACCGAGCCCGAGGACGAGACGGTCGTCAAGGCCATCGAGGCCGCGCTGCCGGCGTGAAACCACGGCGGGGGACGCCGTTCCCCCGCCGTCGCCGAAATTCACCGGATCGACGGAAAACAGCGGCACCTCCGCCTCCTGGGCCTTCACCTCCGGTTGTCCCTATAGGTCCCGGCCGTGCCGGGCCGGCCGCCGCCCCGGCACCGTCACGCAATTGCCGAAATCAGGACGAACCCGTTTCGATCACCGCACGCACGCACTTCGCGACCACCACCGGATCCACCTTGACCACGCGACGGTCGTAGGTCAGCAGCCCGTTGACCTCGTTTTCGACATCCGTCGTCTGGGTGTAGACGGCACCGGACAAACCGCGCTCGGCCACCACCCGCTCGAGGGCGGCACTCACCTCGGCGTAGCGCTCGGTGAGCCGCTCCCGGGTAGGCGTCATTTCGTACGCGTTCGGCGGGCCGGGCCAGCGGTGGTCGTCCAAAATCAAACCAAGACCGCCGTACTCGCCGTCGACGATCGCGCGGCCGTCGCGCACCGACGGCGTACCCGGGCCCACGTACGTGTGGTCGTCGTAGACGTCGCCCGCGCCGCTGTCCGGCCGTGAGAAGCAGCAGTTGACGCCGCTGTTCGCGATCACCAACCGCGTCGGGTCGAGGGTTTTGACCATTTCCGCGACACGCTCGGTGTCGAACTCGCCCCAGCCCTCGTTGAACGGGACCCAGGCCACGATCGACGGGACCGCGCGCAGCTGGGTCACCATTTCGGCGAGCTCCGCCTCGAACCGCTCGCGCGCCCGCGGGACCGGGTCCGGCGCGATCCCGGGCGGGCCGTCGAACGACACGGTCAGCGAGGGCATGTCCTGCCAGACGACCAAGCCCAGCGTGTCGGCCCAGAAGTACCAGCGGGCCGGCTCGACCTTGACGTGCTTGCGGACGAAGTTGAAGCCCAGTTCCTTCGTCCTCTCGAGGTCGAACCGCAGGGCGTCGTCGGTGGGAGCGGTCGAGATGCCGTCCGGCCAGTAGCCCTGGTCGAGCGGCCCGTGCAGGAAGGTGACCCGGCCGTTGAGCGCGATCCGCGGGCGGCCTTGCGCGTCCGGGACCAGGCCGATCGTCCGCAGGCCGGCGTAGCTGCCGACCTCGTCCGAAATCGAACCACGCTCGTCGAGCAGCCGGACGCGCAGCGAATAGAGGTGCGGGTCGTCGGGGGTCCAGAGGCGTGGGGAAGGAACGTCCACGCGCACCGGCGTCCCGGCCGCGCCCGAGGCCCGCGCGACCTCGACGTCGTTTGCCGAAATGACGACAACAACCTCGGCACCGCCGGTGACCTGCGGGAACACTGTCACGCCGGTCAGGTCGGGGGTCAGGTCCAGCCGCTCGATCCGGACCTCGGGGACCGGCTCCAGCCACACCGTTTGCCAAATTCCGGACGACGGCGTGTAGCAGATCCCGCCGGGCGCGTTGCGCTGCTTGCCGACCGGGAAGGGCTCGATGTCGGTGCGGTCCTCGGCGCGGACGGTCAGCTCCTGCGGCCCCGAAGCACGCAGGACATCGGTGACGTCCGCGCTGAACGCCGTGTAGCCGCCCTCGTGGGTCGCGACGAGCTGGTTGTTGACCCAGACCTTCGCCGTCTGGTCGACCGCGCCTAAGTGCAGGAGGACATGCGAGCCGCGCCAGTCGGCGGGGACTTCGAACAAGCGCCGGTACCAGAGGACTTCGTCGCGTCGTCGAATTCCGGACAACGCCGATTCCGGCGGGAAGGGGACCAGGATGCGCTCGGCGTAACCGGACGGCCGTGGTTCGTCCGGCGACGACGGCCAACCCGCGTACTCCCAGACCCCGTTGAGGTTGAGCCAGCGAGGCCGCGTCAGTTGGGGCCGCGGGTACTCGGGCAGGGCGTTGTCCGGAGCGACGTCGCCGCTCCACGGGGTCGGCAGGGGCGGGTCGAGCCGGCGCCAGCCGGGGTCCTCGGGAGGTGTCATCCCGGTCGATGGTGGCAGAGATCCACACCCGGATCAGTGATCGAGATCACATGTGAACACTTCGCGAGCACGGGCGCGCCGACGCCTTCTGACTCGCGAGTAACCTCTGCCCATGCGAGTGCTGATGCTGTCCTGGGAGTACCCGCCCGTGGCCATCGGGGGCCTGGCCCGGCACGTCCACGCGCTCGCCACCCACCTCGCCCGCCAGGGCCACGACGTCGTGGTGCTCTGCCGGCACGCGGCGGGCACCGACGCCGGGACGCACCCGCGCACCGACCGCGTCGTCGAGGGCGTGCGGATCATCCGGGTCGCCGAGGACCCGATGCACGTGACCTTCGAACGGGACCTCGTCGCCTGGACGCTGGCCATGGGGCACGCCATGATCCGCGCGGCGCAGGACCTGCTGCGCACCTGGCAGCCCGATGTCGTCCACGCGCACGACTGGCTCGTCGCCCATCCGGCCATCGCGATCGCCGAGGCCGCGCGCGTGCCGCTGGTCGGCACGATCCACGCGACCGAAGCCGGGCGGCACTCCGGCTGGCTGTCGCACCCGCTGAACCAGCAAGTCCACTCGGTCGAGTGGTGGCTGGCGAACCGGGCCGACGCGCTGATCACCTGCTCGCAGGCGATGCGCCGCGAGGTCGCGCACCTCTTCGAGGTCGAAGCGGACGACGTCACGGTGATTCACAACGGCATCGAGGAGCGCGGCTGGCAGGTGCCCGCGGACGAGATCGCGCGCGCCCGCGAGGTCTACAGCCCAGCCGGTGCGCCGCTGTTGCTCTATTTCGGCCGACTCGAGTGGGAGAAGGGCGTGCAGGACCTGCTGGCCGCCCTCCCCCGCATCCGGCGCCGTCACCCGGGCACCCGCGTGATCGTTGCCGGAAAAGGACGACACTTCGACGAGCTGGTCGAACAGTCGCGGAAGCTGCGGGTGCGGCGCGCGGTCGACTTCGTCGGGCACCTCTCCGACCGCGACCTCCGCGCGGCGCTCGCCGCGGCCGACGCCGTGGTGCTGCCCAGCCGGTACGAGCCGTTCGGGATCGTCGCCCTGGAGGCCGCGGCCGCGAAGGCGCCTCTGGTGGCGTCGACGGCCGGCGGGCTCGGCGAGGTCGTCGTGCACGGCGAGACCGGGCTGGCGTTCAGTCCCGGCGATGTCGCGGAATTGGCCAACGCGGTGACGACGGTGCTTTCCGACGCCGAAGCCGCGGCCGAACGGGCGCGGGCCGCGCAGTCCCGGCTGGCCGCCGACTTCGACTGGGGCCGGATCGCCGAGGCGACCGCCGAGGTCTACCGGCGGACGAAGCCGGGGGAACCGGTCGAGCTGCCCCGGCCCAAGATCGCCACCGGCAACGCCTTCGAGCCGGTCCCGGCCGAGATCCCGGAGGTCTAGGTCCTCACCGGGTTCCGGTCAGGAGCCGGACCCGGACGCGTTCCCGCAGCGGACCGTGCGGGGCGACCGCCGCCCGGACGCGCTCGGTGAACTCCGGCCTCGCGCCGAGGCCGGGCAGCTGGTCGGGGCTCATTGCCGAAAAAACGCCACCAACGATTTCCTCGACGCTCAGCGGCGCGGAGTACTCGACGACCGTCGAGCTCACGGCGTAGCCAGCGGCCGCGAGGGCGTGCACGTACCGCTCCTGGCTCGCGTCGTCCGTGCCGCAGGTCCGGTGCAGCGGGGTGCCGAGGTAGGCGGAGAGGGCGTCCCGGAGCGCGGCCGACCACGCCGTGTCCTGCAGCCACAGCGGCTCGCCATTGGTCACCACCGCGACCCCGCCGCCGGCCCGCAGGAGCGGACGGACCGCCGCGAACAGCCGCTCGTGGTCCATCCAGTGCAACGCCTGCGCCACCGTCACCGCGGCCAGGTGCCCCGGCCCGAGGGCGGCCGACAGCGCGGCGACGTCGGAGTCCGCGCCGAGCAGCCAGGCGACGTTCGGCTCCGCCGTCGCCCTCCGGGCCTCGGCCAGCATCGCCGACTCCGGGTCCATGCCCAGCACCGCCCCGACGCGGGGCGCCAGGGCCCGGGTGAGCTGGCCGGTGCCGCAGCCGAGGTCGAGGACGAGGTCGTCGCGGGTCAGCGCGAACGCCGTCGCCAGCTCGTCCGCGACCTCGGGCGGGTAGCCGCGGCGGAACCGCTGGTAGAACTCGCTCACTTCGCCGCCGAACGCCGATGTCGTCACTTTTCCGACCATGCCCGCCGACCTGGCCGGCCGCGGCCGGTTCCGCTCAGGGCGGACCTAGAAGACCGGCAGCAGGACGCCGTGCTCCGACTCCGGTCGCGGGCCGAAGATGCGGCGGTCGGCTTCGGCGATCGGGACGTCGTTGATGCTCGCTTCGCGGCGGCGCATCAGGCCTTCGTCGCTGAACTCCCAGAGCTCGTTGCCGTAGCTGCGGAACCACTGCCCCTCGGCGGTCCGGGACTCGTACTGGAACCGGACGCCGATGCGGTTCCCGCGGAAGCCCCACAGCTCCTTACGCAGGGCGTAGTCCAGTTCGCGCGCCCATTTCGCGGTCAGGAACTCGACGATCCGGGCCCGCCCGACGACGTATTGGTCGCGATTGCGCCAGACCGAATCCTCGGTATACGCGAGCGAGACGCGCTCCGGGTCGCGGGTGTTCCACGCGTCTTCGGCGGCCTGGACCTTCTGGCGGGCGGTGTCCTCGTCGAACGGCGGGAACGGCGGGCGCGGGCTCATGGGGGCTCCTTCCGGGCGCGGAGAACGTGCGTTCTCCGCTGCTCCCGCTAGACTAGAGAACGATCATTCTCAGCGCCAGGGGCAGGTGACATGGATTCAACGGAGGCGACCGACCGGCTACTGGAGGCCGCCGAGGACCTCTTCTACGCCCACGGCGTTCAGGCAGTCGGGATGGACGCGGTCCGCGAACGCTCCGGCGTCTCGCTCAAGCGGCTCTACCAGTGCTTCCCGGCGAAGAACGACCTGGTCGAGGCCTACTTGCTGCGCCGCGACGAACGCTGGCGCGGCTCGTTGCGCAATTTCGTCCACGCCCGCGGCGACGACCCCTTAGCCGTGTTCGCCTGGCTGAAGAACTGGTTCTCCGAGCCGGGCTTCCGCGGCTGCGCGTTCATCAATTCCTTCGGCGAATTCGGCGAGCCCACCCCCGGGATCGCCGCCGCGATCCGCCAGCACAAGGATGAGGTCCGGGCCTACCTGCACAGTCTGGTGCCGGACCGGAGCGTCGCGGACCAGCTGTTCTCACTCATGGAAGGCGCGACCGTGCTCGCCGCGATCACCGGGGACCCGCGCGAGGCGGACACGGCGGGCGAGGCCGCGAAAGTCCTGCTGAAAGCACACCTGTGAGTGACGACTCCTGCTGCGAATCGCCCGCGGCCTTCATGACGCGGCGGGTCTTCGTGCTCCGACGGACATGAACCGGTCCGGTGACGGGGAGCCGCCGTCACCGGACCGGTCCGGACCCACACCATCCCAACAGTGTGGAATCCGGCCTCCCCTCGTCAGGTAGGGGAGGCCGGGGCCCCTGCTACCGGGCGTCCGTGAGATACCGCGCGTAGGCACCCGTGGTGAGGAAGCTCGGCAGCTTCTCCCCCAGCGCGGTTTCGGTGAAGATCTCGCGGGCGTCGTCGAGGCGGTTGCCCGCGCCGAGGTCGGCCCGCACCGAGGCGAGTTCGTCGTCCAGGAATTCGACCGCCAGCTCGCGGGTCAGCGCCGTGCCGTCCTCGAGCTTCGTGCCGTTGCGGATCCACTGCCACACCTGGCAGCGCGCGATCTCCGCGGTGGCCGCGTCCTCCATGAGGTTGTGGATCGCCGCCGCGCCGGTGCCGCGCAGCCACGCGTCGACGTACCGCAGCGCGACGTTGATGTTCGCGCGCACGCCCGCCTCGGTGACTTCGCCGCCGGCGCTGGCCACGTCCAACAGGTCCTCGGCGGTGACGTGGACGTCTTCGCGCAGCTTGCCGAGCTGGTTGGGCCAGCCGCCGAGCACACTGTCGAAGACCTCGCGGCAGACCGGGACCAGGCCGGGGTGCGCGACCCACGAGCCGTCGAAACCGTCGCCGGCCTCGCGTTCCTTGTCCGCACGGACCTTCTCGACGGCGATCTCGTTGACCGACGGGTCCTTGCTCGGGATGAACGCCGCCATGCCGCCGATGGCGTGGGCGCGGCGCTTGTGGCAGGTGCTCACCAGCAGCTCGGTGTAGGCCCGCATGAACGGCACGGTCATCGTGACCTGCGCGCGGTCCGGCAGCACGAAGTCGGCGCCGTGCGCGGCGAAGTTCTTGATGAGGCTGAAGATGTAGTCCCAGCGACCGGCGTTGAGGCCCGCCGCGTGCTCGCGCAGCTCGTAGAGGATCTCGTCCATCTCGAACGCGGCGGTGATCGTCTCGATCAGCACGGTCGCGCGGATCGTGCCGCGCGGGATGCCCAGTTCGCGCTGGGCCAGCAGGAAGACATCGTTCCACAGCCGCGCTTCGAGGTGGTTCTCCAGCTTCGGCAGGTAGAAGTACGGGCCGACGCCGCGGGCGAGCAGCTGGCGCGCGTTGTGGAAGAAGTACAGGCCGAAGTCGACCAGGCTGGCCGACACGGGGCGGCCGTCGATGCGGATGTGCTTCTCCACCAGGTGCCAGCCGCGGGGCCGCGCGACGATCGTCGCCGGGTCGTCGCCGATGGTGTAGCGCTTGCCGGCTTCGGTGGTGAAGTCGATGTTGCGGCGGATGGCGTCGAACAGGTTGAGCTGGCCGTCGATGACGTTGTGCCACGTCGGCGACGTCGCGTCCTCGAAGTCCGCCAGCCAGACCTTGGCGCCGGAGTTCAGCGCGTTGACCGTCATCTTGCGGTCGGTCGGGCCGGTGATCTCGACGCGGCGGTCCTCCAGACCGGGCGCGGTCGGGGCGACGTGCCACGACTCGTCGTCGCGGATCCGGCGGGTCTCGGGCAGGAAGCCGAGCGGCTTCTCGCCGGACTGCAGTTCCTCGCGCCGCACGCGGCGGGCGTCGAGCAGCTCGCGCCGGCGACCGGCGAACGTGTTGTCCAGCTTGGCCAGGAAGTCGAGTGCCGCCGGGGTCAGGATTTCCGCGAACCGGCCCTCGACCGGGCCGGTGACCTCGATGCGGTAGTTCAGCCGATCAACCATGGGGTGCCTCCGCGAGCTGTGGGCAGGGAAGGAAAGAGGGGGAAGGTCGCGGCCTGACGACGGTGGGGGTTGC
>NZ_JBSGJD010000020.1:0-60003 GCF_053605405.1 Amycolatopsis sp. NPDC003861 | reverse complement strand
CCGGGCGCACCGGCGACGCGGGCGGTGTGGCCGGGCGGACCGGCGACGGCGCGGGCGCCGCGGGTCGGACCGGCGAGGGCGGCGGGGTCACGGCCGCGGGGCGGACCGGGGTCACCGGGCGGCTGGTCACCACCGGCCGGGCGGGGGCCGCCGCGGTCCGGGTCGCCGCCGCGGGGCGGGCCGTGACCGGCTTGCCCGCGCCGTACTGCTCCAGCAGCGGCTCCAGGTCACCCGCGGTCAGCGAGGGGCCCGCGAGGTCGCACCACTCGAGCCAGGCCTCCTGGGCCTCCTCGACGGTGTGCCGCTCGTGCGAGAGCGTGACCGCCTCGAACAGCTGCCGCGGGCCGGCGGCGGTGACGTCGGCCGAGCCGACCACCACGAACGACGGGTCGTCCTCCGCGATCACCAGTTTCGCGTTCAGGCCCCGCAGCGAGTGCACGATCACGCCCGCCTTGACCCAGTGCAGCAGCGCGTGCGGGCTCGTCGCGCCGGACAGCACGGTGTCCAGGCTCGCGTCCGTGATCAGCGTGTCGCCGGGTTGCAAGGGCAGCAGGGCCGCCGCGCCGGGCCCGACGTGACCGAAGGCGGCCACGAGGTTCCGGCGCGGGGCGAGCAAGGGGGTGATCGAGGCCCAGATGTCGCGACCGGCGAGTAGTCGTACCGAACGTTCTGCCAAACCCAGCCGAGCGAGCTCCGCGTCCATGCCCCCGACCTTAGCCGGTGCCCCTCGGGCGCCTGACGGCCGGAATATCTCTTGCTTGGAAGTAGTTGAACGCGCATGTAAGATGGTGCTCGCGAAGGGAGCAGGTCATGCAGTTCGGAATCTTCACGGTGGGCGACGTCACGACCGATCCCACGAACGGAACCACGCCGACGGAACACGAGCGGATCAAGGCGATGGTCCGCATCGCGCTCAAGGCCGAAGAGGTCGGCCTCGACGTCTTCGCGACCGGCGAGCACCACAACCCGCCGTTCGTCCCGTCGTCGCCCACGACGATGCTGGGCCACATCGCGGCACAGACGTCCAAGCTGATCCTCTCGACGTCGACGACGCTCATCACCACGAACGACCCGGTGAAGATCGCCGAGGACTTCGCGATGCTGCAGCACCTCGCCGACGGCCGTGTCGACCTGATGATGGGCCGCGGCAACACCGGCCCGGTCTACCCGTGGTTCGGCCAGGACATCCGCCAGGGCATCCCCCTCGCGATCGAGAACTACGCGCTGCTGCGCAAGCTGTGGCGCGAGGACGTCGTCGACTGGTCCGGCAAGTTCCGCACCCCGCTGCAGGGCTTCACGTCCACCCCGCGGCCCCTGGACGGCGTCCCGCCGTTCGTGTGGCACGGTTCGATCCGCAGCCCGGAGATCGCCGAGCAGGCCGCGTACTACGGCGACGGCTTCTTCGCCAACCACATCTTCTGGCCGAAGGAACACTTCCAGCAGCTGATCTCCTTCTACCGCCAGCGGTTCGAGCACTACGGCCACGGCTCGGCGGACCAGGCGATCGTCGGCCTCGGCGGCCAGGCGTTCATCCGGCCCAAGTCCCAGGACGCGTGGAACGAGTTCCGGCCGTACTTCGACAACGCGCCGGTGTACGGGCACGGGCCGTCCCTGGAGGAGTTCACCGACCAGACGCCGCTGACCGTGGGCAGCCCGCAGGAGGTCATCGACAAGACGCTGACCTTCCGCGAGCACTTCGGCGACTACCAGCGCCAGCTGTTCCTGATGGACCACGCCGGCCTGCCGCTGAAGACCGTCCTGGAACAGCTCGACCTGCTCGGCGAGCACGTGGTCCCGGTGCTGCGCAAGGAACTCGACGCGCTGCGCCCGGCGCACGTCCCGGACGCGCCGACGCACGAATCCCTGAAGGCGGCGGCTTCGGCCGCGGTGGAGGCGACGGTATGAAGCTCGCAGTGGTGACCGCGGGCCTGTCGGTGCCTTCGTCGACCCGCCTGCTCGCCGACCGCCTGGCCGCGGCGACCGTCGCCGCGGCCGGGGAACCGGTCTCGGTGTCCGTGGTGGAGCTGCGGGACATCGCCTTGGACATCACGAAGAACCTGCTGACCGGCTTCCCCAGTCCGCAGCTGCGCACCGCGATCGAGACGGTGACCGGCGCGGACGCGGTGATCGCGGTGACCCCGGTGTTCACGGCCGGCTACAGCGGGCTGTTCAAGTCGTTCTTCGACGTGCTGGACACGGATTCGCTGGTCGGCAAGCCGGTGCTGCTCGCGGCCACCGGCGGGACGGAACGGCATTCGCTGGTGCTGGACTACCAGCTGCGGCCGTTGTTCGGGTACCTGAAGACGGATCCGGTGGCGACGGGCGTGTACGCGGCATCGTCGGACTGGGGCAGTGGCGAGGCTTCCGGGGCGTTGCAGCGGCGGATCGAGAAGGCGGGAGCGGAGCTGGCTGCGTCGGCCTCGGGGCGGGTTGCCGTTTCGGGGGAGCCGGATTTCGTTCCGTTCGAGCAGCTGCTGGCGGCCGAGTAGGGCGGTCACGGGTGGTGGACCCGGTACCGGAGATGGGTGACCCCTTGTCCGGCAACGACTTCCACCTGCTCCAGCTCGGACTTCCCGAGGTCGGGGCGCCCGAAGTACCGCACCCCTTCGCCGAGCAGCACCGGCACCAGGTCGATCCGCAGCTCGTCGAGCAGCCCGAGTTCCAGGCACTGCTGCGCGATCGACGGCCCGGAAACGCCCACCGTTCCGTCGCCCGCCGACCGGGCCTGCTCGACCGCGGTCGCGACGTCCGGGCAGAACGTGAAGGGCGCCAGGTGGTCCGCGGGCCAGTCCGCCGGGGGCGGGCGGTGGGTCACGACGAACGCCGTGCCGCCGCCCGGCGGCCGGCCGCCCCAGCCGTGCGTGTACTCGAACACGCGGCGGCCGCACACGAAGGCGCTGTGGCGCACCGAATCCAGGAACGTGCCCAGGTACTCCGCGCTCGCCGCCGCGACCCGGAACGTCATCGGATAGCCGATCATCGGCAGCTCGACGTCTCCGGCCTGGTACCAGTCGAAGAGCGGCCCGACGCTGTCGTCGGGCCGGGCCACGAATCCGTCGAGCGACATGCAGAAACTCGCCACCACTCCGGCCATCGCCGTGACCTCCTGATCAACCATCTGGTTTATCAACCGATGGGTTTAGTAAAGCACAGGAAGGTGCCGAAAGTAAGGGGTCGCCCCGATCGTCCGGCAGCAGCGCCCGCCACCCCGCGCTGCCTACCTTCACCCCCATGATCAGGCTTCTCCTCGCGCTGGCGGCCCTCCTGACGGCCACGGCGACCCCGGCCGCGGCGGCCCCGCCCCCGGACATCGACAGCTACGTCCGCGCCTACCTGGACCACACCGGCCTGCCCGGCGCGGCCGTCGCGATCACCCACGGCGACGAAGTCGTCCGGATCGCCGGCTACGGCCACGACACCGCGGGCGCGCCGCTGACCGCGGAGACGCGGCTGCCGATCGCGTCGGTGAGCAAGTCCATGACGGCCTTCACCGTCCTGCAGCTCGCCGAAGCCGGCCGGCTGGGGCTGGATGAGCCCGTGACGCGGTACCTGCCGGACTTCCGGCTCGCCGATCCGCGCGGCGCGAAGATCACCGTCCGGATGCTGCTCGACCAGACGTCCGGGATGGCCGACTCCGCCTTCCCCGACCTCACCCTGCCGCAGCCGCACACCCTCGCCGAGGCCGTTGCCCGGCTGAAGGACGCGGAACTCGCCGACGAGCCGGGCACCACGTTCCACTACCACAACCCGAACTACGAGGTCGCCGCGCGGATCGTCGAGGTCGTCGCCGGGCAACCGTTCGCGGACTACCTCGCCGGGCACCTCTTCCGGCCGCTGGGGATGACCGGCAGCACCTCCGTGGACGCGCCGCCGTCCGGGACCGAGGGGTACGTCCGGGCCTTCGGGGTCGAGGTGCCGGCGTCCGAACCGGACTGGTTCACCGGCGGCAGCCACGGCGTGCTCAGCACCGCGGCGGACCTGGCGAAGTGGCTGCGGGCGCAGCGGGACGGCGGCGGGGTGCTGACCCCGGAATCGGTCCGGACCGCGCACACGCCCGCGCCCGGACGCGACTACGCGCTGGGCTGGCGCGTCCGGGACGGGCGGACGTCGCACACCGGCGAGCTGTTCACCCACACCGCGGCGCAGGTGCTGCTGCCCGGCGGGTACGGCATCGCCGTGCTCGCGAACACCGGGCTGGCCTTGGACAACGACGCGGAGCAGCTGGCCGAGGGCCTCGCGAGCCTGCTGGAAGGCGGCGCGCCGGAGCCGGCCCTGCCCGCCGGGGTGGTCGCGGACCGGGTGCTCGGCGCCCTGGCCCTGGCCGCGGCAGGCCTCGCCGTCCTGGGCGTCCGCCGGGCCGGGCGGAAGCCCCGGTGGTGGCGGGTCGTGCCGCCGCTGCTGCCGCTCGTCCCGCTGGTGTTCCTGCCGCAGCTGCTCGGGTGGGTATTCGCCGGACGGCGGGGTACCTACGCCCAGGTGCTCTACGTCTGGCCGGGGCTCGTGGCCGCGCTCGGCGTGGCCGCGCTGGCGGGACTGATCGTGGCCGTGGCCAGGGCCCGGGTCCTGGTGAGTGGCACGCGGCGCCGCGACCAGGAACAATCGGGGAAAACGAGGGGAGACGCCCAGTGGGCATCGGCAAGCAGGCGAAGCGGATCCTGATCACCGTGGCGGGTGCGGTCCTGCTGGTGGTCGGCGTGGTGCTGCTCGTCCTCCCCGGCCCCGGGCTGCTGCTCGTGCTCGCCGGTCTCCTGGTGCTGGCCTCGGAGTTCCCGGCGCTGGAGAAGTACGTCGACCCGGTGCGCGACCGCGCGATGAAGGCGGCCGAGGACAGCGTGTCGTCGCCGCTGCGGATCGCCGGCTCGGTGCTGGCCGGGCTGGCGCTGCTGGCGGCGGGGATCGTCTGGGGCACCGTGAAGTCGCTGCCGTTCAGCGGCTGGAGCACCGGGTCGAGCCTGATCCTGTCCTCGATCATCCTGTTCGCGCTGCTGGGCTGGAGCTACCACCGGGTCAAGTCGCGGCGCGAGGCCGGGGCGAAGGCGTCGACCGATCGGTAGCCTCGGCGCCATGAGCGCCGGATTCCAGCGCGCCCGCCGTCCCGAGCAGGTCGAGGCGCGCCGGCGGGCCATCCTCGCCGCGGCGAGGGAGCTCCTGGCCGAGCGCCCGGTCGCCGACATCAGCCTGCGGGAACTCAGCTGCCGGGTCGGGCTGGCGAAGTCCAACGTGATCCGGTATTTCGACAGCCGCGAGGCGATCTTCCTGGAGGTCCTCGACAGCGCGTGGACGGCGTGGCTCGACGACCTCGGGGAGGCGCTCGGCGCACCGGGCCCGGCGGAGCCCGGCTTCGCGCGCGAGGAACGGATCGCGAGCACGATCGCGGCGACGCTGACCGGCCGCCGGGTGCTGTGCGAGCTGCTGAGTTCGATGGCGCCGGTGCTGGAGCGCAACATCCCGGAGGCGTTTGCCCGCAGCTTCAAACGCCGGGCCGCGGCGAACACCGAACGGCTGGGCGAGCTGGTGCGCGTCCGCCTGCCGGAACTGCCGCCCGACGCGGCCCGCCACTTCGCCGGCGGGGTGGTGGTCCTGCTGTCGGGCTCGTGGCCCGCGGCCAACCCGACGGCCGCCGTGGCGGCCGTCGAAGGGCCGGTGTTCGGGCTGGCCGAGGGCCTCACGAACCTGCTGGCCGGGCTGGTCGCGCGGCAAGGGTGAAGGACGGCCCCGGGGACCGCGGTCCCCGGGGCCGTCCGGTTGCTTCGCTACTTCCCGCTCGAGTACAACGCGCTCACGTCCGAATCGGACAGGACCCGGTCGTAGACGTGGACCTGGTCGACCGCCCCGTTGAGGAAGTCGACCGGGCCGCCGCCGTACTTGCCGCGGCCGATCACCGTGTGGCCCGTCGACGCTTCGCCGAGGCAGACGCTCTTCGTCGCCGCCAGCTGACCATCCACGTACAGCTTGAGCGTGCCCGCGGCCGCGTCACGGACGCCGACCACGTGGTACCAGCGGTTCGCCTCCGGAGCCGTGGGCGCCAGGGCCCGCGTGCCCACGAAACTCATCGCGAGCCGGTGGTCGGCGCCCGAGTACTGCAGGAAGAACGCGCTGTGGTCGTCGCCGTCCTGGCTCACCACGGTCTGGAAGCCGTCGCCCACGGCGTTGAAGCGGACCCACGCCGCCGCGCTGTAGCTGCCCTCGGTGTTCACCAGGGCCGCGCCGGTGTCGGCGAACTGACCGGAACCGTTGGTGGCCAACGCCGACCCGCTCTTGCCGGCCGTCCAGGACGCGCCGCCGACGAGCGTGGCGTCGTGGCTGCCGGCGACGTCCTCGGCCACCGTGCCCACGTTCTCGTCGAAGGGGTAGGCGGCGATGCCGTCGATCCCGGGCGTTCCGGCGGGAACCGACGGACCGGACACCGGGGCGCCGGTGGCCCCCTTGATCACCGCGAGGTTCGCCGCGCGGACCGCCGCGAAGTCCATCTTCTTCACCTGCCGGTCGTAGGTGAAGAAGCCATTGACCTCCTTCTCGACGTCGGTGGTCTGCGTGTAGACACCCGCGGACACCCCGCACCGCTGGGCGACCAGCAGCAGGCGCTGCTGGAGTTCGCCGTAGCGCCGGGTCAGCGTCGCGCTGTCGGGCTCCATTTCGTAGGCGAAGCTGCCCGCCGGGTCGAACTCGTGCCCGGCGACCTTGAGGCCGAGGCCGCCGTACTCGCCGTCGACCGCCGCGCGGGTGCCGGTCTGCGCCGGGGTGCCCGGGCCGGTGTAGGTGTGGTCGTCGTAGACGTCACCCTTGCCGCTGTCCGGTTCGGACCGGCAGCAGTTGACCCCGGACTCGGCGTTCACCAGCCTCGTCGGGTCCCACGACTTGACCAGGTCGGCGATGCGGCCGACTTCGTAGTCGCCCCAGCCCTCGTTGAACGGCACCCAGCTGACGATCGACGGGAAGCTGCGGTGCTGGTCGATCATCCGCTTCAGCTCGGACTCGAAGTTGACCCGCGAAGCCGCGGACGGCTCGACGTCGTCCTTCATCGCCGGCATGTCCTGCCAGACCAGGAGACCGAGCTTGTCGGCGTAGTAGTACCAGCGGTCCGGCTCGACCTTGATGTGCTTGCGCACCATGTTGAAGCCGAGCGCCTTCTCCTGCTCCAGGTCGAACTTCAGCGCGGCGTCGGTCGGCGCGGTGTAGATGCCGTCCGGCCAGAAACCCTGGTCGAGCGGGCCGACCTGCATGACGAACCTGCCGTTGAGCAGCATCCGCTGCTTGCCGTCGGCGGTCTTGCCGAGCCCGACCGTGCGCAGCCCGAAGTACGAGCCGACCTCGTCGCCCGACGGGACGAGCTTCACCCGCAGGTCGTAGAGGAACGGATCGTCGGGCGACCACAGGTGCGGCCGGTCCACCTTGAGCTTCAACGGCTTGTTCGCGTCGCCGGACACGCGCCCGACCGGGCGGCCGTGGTCGTAGGCGGTCGCTTCGACGCGCTGCTTCACCGGCCCGCCGACGACCGCGGTCACCGTCACGGAACCGAGGTCCGGCGTCACGTCCAGGCGATCGATGCGCGCGGGCGCGACCGGTTCCATCCAGACCGTCTGCCAGATGCCCGACGACGGCGTGTAGAAGATGCCGTCCCCGGGTTGGCGCTGCTTGCCGATCGGCTGCCCGCCCTGGTCGTTCGGGTCGGCGACGCCGACGATCAGCTCCTGGTCGCGGGCGGTGGTCAGGGCGTCGGTGACGTCGACCGAGAAGGCGTCGTAGCCCCCGGTGTGCCGGGAGACGGTCTTGCCGTTGACGATCACCGTCGTGTCGTAGTCGACCGCCTGGAAGTGCAGCAGGATGCGCTGGCCCCGCCAGTCGCGGGGCAGCTGGAACGTCCGCCGGTACCACATGTTCGTCTCGTGGCGCATGATCCCCGACAGCGCCGATTCGACCGGGTACGGCACCAGGATCCGCTCACCCAGCGTCTTGCCCACCGGCGCGGCCTCCCCGGGCTTGGCCGAGGAGAATTCCCAGACGCCGTTGAGGTTCTGCCACTTCGCGCGGGTCAGCTGCGGTCTCGGGTAGTCCGGCAGGGCGTTGGTGGGGGAGACGTCGTTCGTCCACGGCGTCGACAGCGGCGGGGCGAGCCGCTGCCACTGAGGTGGCGCCGCGGCGTTCGCGGTGGGCACCGCGAGTCCGGTGAGCGCCAGGGCCAGCACGGCGGCCAGGCGGGCGGGGCGGAGCATCGTCGAACCTCCTGGTAGGGGACAGGGGTCAGCGGGTTCGGGCGCGCGCGAGCAGGCGCTGGATCACCACGACGACGAGCAGGAAGGCCCCGCTCACCACCGTCTGGTAGTTGGAGTCGAGGGTGCCGATCTGGTTGATGACGTTCTGGATGAGCGTGCGCAGCAGCACGCCGACGAGCGTGCCGATGATCGTCCCGGCGCCGCCGGTGAGCAGCGTGCCGCCGATGACCACGACGGAGATCGCGTCGAGTTCGGTGCCGACACCGATCACCGTGACGCCGGACTGCAGGTAGGCGGCGGTGAGGATGCCCGCGACGCCGGCGAGCGCGCCGCTGAGCGTGTAGAGGCCGATCTTGGTGCGGGCCACCGGAAGTCCCATCAGCAGCGCCGACTGCTCGGCACCGCCGATGGCGAACACGGACTGGCCGAAGCGCGTGCGGCGCAACAGGAGCCCGCCGAGGGCGAACAGGACGAGCGTCAGGTACACCGGGACGCCGATGCCGAAGATCGTGCCCTGGCCGAGCCAGAGGAACGCCGACCCGGCGTCCACTTTGTACGTCGTCGCCCCCTCGGACGTCAGCGCCAGCAGCAGTCCCCTGGCGAACAGCAGCGACGCGAGCGTGACGATGAACGGCGCCATCCCGGTGCGCGCGATGAGCACGCCGTTGACGAACCCGATCAGCGAACACACCGCCAGGGGCAGCAGGATCGCCACGACCAGGCCGTATTGGGCGCCGTACGCGGCCAGGACGCCGCCGAGCGCGTAGTTCGATCCGACCGAGAGGTCGATGCCGCCGGAAATGATCACGAACGTCATCCCGAGCGCGACCACCGCCAGGAAGGAGCTCTGCAGCGCCAGGTCCCGCAGGTTGTCCGCGGATCCGAAGCGGGGGAAGGCGAACCACGCGGCGGCCATGCCCAACACGAGCACGACGGCCGCGCCCTGGCGTTGCAGGACTCCGGCGAAGGCGGCGTTGCGTTCCGTGGTCTGCGTTGCGGGCTGTGTGGTCACTGGCTGCTCCGCTCGCGAGCGACGTAGACGGCGACGACGATGATGGCCGCCTGGACCATCTGCGCCGTCGAGTCCGGCAGGTTGTGCTTGATCAGGGTGGCGTGGACGAGCTGCATGAGCAGCGCACCGAACACGGTGCCGAGCACGCGGACCCGGCCGCCGGTCAGCGGCGTGCCGCCGACGACGACCGCGGTGATCGCGGACAGTTCCATGAGCAGCCCCAGGTCGTTGGGGTCGCTGGCGCCGAGTCTCGACGTCGCCAGCACGCCGGCCACCGCGGCCAGTGCCCCGGAGATGACGTAGACGCCGACGAGCACGCGTTTCACCGGCAGCCCGGCCAGGGTGCTCGCCGCGCGGTTGCCGCCGACGGCGACCAGGTGCCGCCCGAACGTCGTGCGCTGGACGACCAGCCCGGCCAGCACGGCGAGGACACCCGCGACGACGACCATGATCGGGACGCCGAGGACGTCGCCGGTGCCGAGTTCGAGGAAGTCCCGGTTGTGCAGCTGGACGAGCTGGCCGTGCGCGATGACCAGCGCGAGCCCGCGGCCGCCGACCAGCAGGGCGAGGGTCGCGATGATCGGCTGGATGCCCAGGTAGGCCACCAGGTACCCGCTGAACAGGCCGGAGACGATCCCGGCGATGACGGCCACGACGATCGCCGTCAGCGGGCCCGCGCCCAGGTAGAGCGGGATGAGCGCGGCGGCGATCGACATCACCGAGCCGACCGAGAGGTCGATGCCCTCGGTGCCGATCACCAGCGCCATCCCGAGCGCGACGATGCAGACCGGCGCCGCCTGCACCAGCTGGGTGCGGAAGTTGGCCGCGGACAGGAAGTTCTCGGTGAACACCACGTTGAACAGCAGCAGCACGACGACGGCCAGGTAGACGCCGTAGTTCTGCAGCCACGCGGTGACCTTCGCGCGCTCAAGGGTGGCCGTGGACATCGTTGTCACCCCCGGTGGTTTCCGCCGCGATGGCCGTCAGGACATTCTCTTCGGTGATGCGGTCGCCGGTCAGCTCGCCGGCCACCGCGCCGTCGCGCAGGACGACCACGCGGTCGGAGCCGTCGATCAGTTCCTCCAGTTCGGACGAGATGAGCAGCACGCCGAGCCCTTCCTGCGCGAGTTCGTCGATCAGCGCCTGGACCTCGGCCTTCGCGCCGACGTCGATGCCGCGGGTCGGCTCGTCGAGCAGGAGGATCTTCGGGCCGGTGGCGAGCCAGCGGGCCAGCAGCACCTTCTGCTGGTTGCCGCCGGACAGCTCCGACACCTTCTGTTCGGGACTGGCCGCCTTGATCCGCAGCCGCTCCATGAAGACCTTCACGATCCGGTCCTGCTTGGCCTTGCTGACCAGGCCGAACGGCGAGAGGGCCGGCAGCGCGGCGAGCACGATGTTCTCGCGGACCGACAGGTTCGGGATGATCCCGTCGGTCTTGCGGTCCTCGGCCAGCAGCGCGATCCCGGCCCGCATCGCTTGGGCGATCCGGCCTTTCTTGAGCGGTTTCCCGGCGAGCAGCACGCTGCCGCCGTCGAGGGGGAAGGCGCCGACGATGGCCCGGGCTGTCTCGCTGCGGCCCGAGCCGAGCAGCCCGGCCAGGCCGACGACCTCGCCGGGCCGGATGCTCACCGAGACGTCGTGCAGCTTCCGCATGCCGCTGAGGTTTTCGGCTTTGAGCAGCGGCTCGCGCTCGACGTCGTGCTCCTCGCCGAACGCCGTGACGCCCTCTTCGCGGATTTGCCGGATCTCGCGGCCGAGCATCAGCGACACGAGCTCGATGCGCGGCAGCGGCTTCAGTGGTCCACTGTGGACTACCCGGCCGTCGCGCAGCACGGTGACGCTGTCGCAGACCCGGTACAGCTCGTCCATCCGGTGGCTGACGTAGACGATCGCGATGCCGTGGGCGTGCAGCCGGTTCAGCACCTCGAACAGCGTCTCGACCTCGCGCGGTTCCAGCGAGGACGTCGGCTCGTCCATGATGACGACCTTGGCGTCGGTCGACACCGCGCGGGCGAGGGCGACCATCTGCTGGGCGCCGACTCCGAGGGTGTGCAGCGGCCGTTTGACGTCGTCGGTGATGCCGTAGCCCTTGAGCAGCTCGCGGGCGTCGGCGTACATCTTCGACCAGTCGACCAGGCCGGTCTTCGTGCGCGGCTCGCGGCCGAGGAAGACGTTGCCGGCGATGCTCATCAGCGGGACGAGGTTGACCTCCTGGTAGATGGTGGAGATCCCGGCGCGCTGGGCGTCGATAGGCCGCTTGAACGTCACCGGCTCGCCGAGGTGCCGCACCTCGCCCTCGTCGGGCTGGTAGACGCCGGTGAGCACCTTGATCAGCGTGGACTTGCCGGCGCCGTTCTCGCCGACCAGCGCGTGCACCTCGCCCGGGGCCAGCGCGAAGCTGACGTTGTCGAGCGCGAGGGTGCCGGGGAACTGTTTGGTCACCCCGGTCACCTCGAGCACCGGTGCGGTCCGCACTTCGGTGGTGGCCGTCATTTGTAGGAGTTCCCGACCTTCTGCGCCGCGTTGGTCTCGTCGTACTGGTCGTCGGTGATGACGATGCTGGGCGGGATCGCCTCGCCGTCGGCGAACTTCTGCAGCGTCTGGAAGGCCAGCGGGCCGAAGCGCGGGTTCGACTCGATCACCGCGTTGTAGCTGCCGTCGACGATGAGCTGCACGGCGTTGCGGGTGCCGTCGATGGAGACGATCTTGACGTCCTTGCCGGGGGTCTTGCCCGCCGTCTTGAGCGCGTTGACCGCGCCGACGCCCATTTCGTCGTTCTCGGCGTAGACGGCGGTGATGTCCGGGTGGCTCTGGATGAGCTGCTCCATCACGGCCTGGCCCTTGGAGCGGTCGAACTCGCCGGTCTGCTCGGCGACCACGGACAGGCCCGGTGTCTTCGCGAGCTCGTCCTTGAAGCCCTTGGTGCGGTCGGTGGTGACGTTGTTGCCGGACGAGCCGAGCAGGATCGCGACCTTGCCGGTGCCGCCGGTGACCCGTGCGGTCTCCTGGGCGGCGCGCTTGCCCTGCTCGACGAAGTTCGAGCCGATGAAGGTCAGGTAGTCGGTGCACGGCTGGGACGTCACCTTGCGGTCGATGGTGACGACCGGGACCTTCTTGGCCTTCGCCGCGTCGAGGGCGGGCTGGAGACCGTCGGAGTTCAGCGGCGCGACGATGAGCAGCTGGGCACCGCGGTCGAGCATCGACTTGATGTCGCTGATCTGGCGGTTGAGGTCGCTCTGGGCGTTGGTGACCAGCAGGTTGCCGATACCCAGCTTCGCGGCTTCGTCGCGGATGGACTGCGTCTCGGTGATCCGGAAGGGGTTGGCCTCCTTTTCGGACTGGGAGAAACCCACCACCGCGGTCTTCAGGTCGACCTTGGGGTAACCGGTTTTCTGGAGCGTGCAGCCGTCGGCGGACGGCGCGGCGGACTGGGCGCTGGCGGCCGGTCCGCCGCCGCTGGAGGGCGCCGCGGGGCTTTCTTCCCGGGCGGTGCAGGAGGTGAGGGTCAACGCGGCGGCGGCCGCGGTGACCAGGACCAGTCGGGGACGGGAGGGCAGAAGCACGTCGACTCCTCGGGCAGCGTCGTTGGTGGCCCGCTCGCCGGGGTGATCGGGGTCACCACGGGAGCCTTGGGGTACTTTTTACATCGTTGGAACAACGTTGTAAACCGGCAGCCGTTGGCTACACTTCGTGCTCACTCTCTGAAGGGACCGCCCGTGACCGTGACGCTCAAGGACGTCGCCACGCTTGCCGGAGTGTCGGTGAAGACGGTGTCGAACGTCGTGAACGGCTACGCCTTCGTCAAGCCGGAGAACCGGCGGCGCGTCGAGGAAGCCCTGGCGGCGACCGGGTACCGGCCGAACGTCGGGGCGCGCAACCTCCGCCGCGGCCGCACCGGCTTCCTGGCGCTGATGGTGCCGGAGCTGTCCATTCCGTACTTCGGTGAGCTGGCCGGCCTGGTGATCACGGCGGCGCAGAAGCGCGGCTGGAGCGTCCTGATCGAACAGACGCAGGGGACGCGGTCGCGGGAGCGCGAGACGCTTTCGTCGCTGGGGCCGCACCTGGTCGATGGCGCCCTGGTGCACCCGGAAGCCCTGGAGGCGGCGGACTTCCCGGCCGATCCGGGCGGAATCCCGCTGGTCATGCTGGGCGAGCACGCGGTGGACGTGCCGATCGACCACGTGGCGATCGACAACGTCCTGGCCGCGAGCACGGCGGTGTCCCACCTGGCCTCGCTGGGGCGCACGCGCATCGCGGCGATCGGGCGGAACCCTTCCCGCGGGACGTCGTCGCAGCGCCTGGCCGGCTACCGGGCGGCGCTGGCCGCGGCGGGTTTGTCCTATTCGGACACTCTGGTGGCCCCGGCGGAGAAGTGGCACCGCTCGGTGGGCGCGGCGGCGATGAAGTCGTTGCTGGCCCTGCCTTCGCCGCCGGACGCGGTGTTCTGCTTCAACGACCTGCTGGCCATCGGCGCGCTGCGCGCGGTGGCCGAGCTGGGCCTGCGGGTGCCGGAGGACGTCGCGATCGTGGGTTTCGACAACAACGAAGAGAGCGCATTCTCACTCCCGTCGCTGACGACGATCGCCCCGGACAAAACGGCCCTGGCGGAGGCCGCGGTGGACCTCGTGCACCGCCGCATCACCGGCGACAAGACGTCCCCGCCCCAGGACATCCAGACCCCGTTCGCCCTGGAGATCCGCGAAAGCACCGGCGGCCGCTGAGGCTCCAAACGCCCCAATGTGGCGTTGGGTGCGTCAGACGCACCCAATGTGGCGTTCGGTGCGTTGGATGCAACCAACGCCACATTGGGGCGCTTGGTCAGCGGGCCGGCCAGTGCCAGGACGGGCGGTCCAGGCGGCCCTGGCCGGAGACCTTCGTCTCGCCGTACTCCTTCTCGAGCTCGACCGTGGCCACGTCGGTCACCTCGGCCAGGGCGCGGATCAGGGGGCGGGCGTGGGAGACCACCACCAGCTGGGTCTCCTTCGCCGCGGTGGCGATCAACGTCGCCAGGGCCGGGAGGAGGTCCGGGTGGAGGCTCGTCTCCGGCTCGTTCAGCACCAGCAGTTCCGGCGGGCGCGGGGTCAGCAGGGCCGCCACCCACAGCAGGAACCGCAGCGTGCCGTCCGACAGCTCGGCGGCCGACAGCGGGCGCAGCAGGCCGTGCTGGCGGAACTCGACCGACAGCAGGCCGTCCTCGGAACGCCGGACCTCCACGGTCGAGCCCGGGAAGGCCGCGTCGATCACCTCCTCGAGCTCCGCGGCCCGGCCCACCTCGATGATCGTCTGCAGGGCTGCCGCGAGGTCGGCGCCGTCATGGGAGAGCACCGGCGTGCGCGTGCCGATGCGAGGCTGGCGGGCCGGGGCGCCGGCGTCCGTGCGGAAGTGGTCGTAGAACCGCCACGACCGGATCCGCTCGCGCAGCACCACCAGCTCCGGGCACGCCCGCGGGTCGGCGAACTCGCTCAACATGCTGTCGGTCAACCGGATCTTGAACCGTTCGTCGCCCCACGCCCCGGACGCCACGCGCGTGCGCACCGACGGGCCCGCGCGGTCCGCGAGCAACGCGGCCGGCCGCAGGTACGGTCCCGACCAGACCGCTTCCCGCTTGAACTCCGGGTCGAGGTTGAACAGCGTCGCGCCCGGCACCGGCAGGCCCAGGTCGAGCGCGTAGCCGAACTCGTCACCCGCGAAGCCGAGCCGCAGCCCGACGGCCTTCGTGTGCACCTTGCCCTGGACCCGCGTGGTGCCCCGGCGGACGCCGTTCTCCGGGCCGGCCCACAGCGTCGACGGCAGCCCGCCCTCCCGGGCCAGTGCCGCCACCGCGCCGTTGCGGGACGCGTCCGCCAGCAGCCGCAGCGCCCGGTAGAGGCTCGACTTGCCGCTGCCGTTCGGCCCGGTGACGACGGTCAGGCCGGACAGCGGCAGCACCAGGTCACGCAGCGAGCGGTAGTTCTCGACGGCCAGCGTGGTGAGCATGCTCCCGAACCTAGCCTGTCCGGCGACGCGGAAGGCGGCCCGGCCGCGGCCGTCGGCCGGTGATCGGCGGCCTGCGGTGAGCGGCTCGTCGCTGACGTGCGCCCCGGGGCATCACGCGTGATCCAGGGGGCATCGCGCAGATGCCGCCCCGATCACGCGTGATGCCCCTTGGCGCACGCGTGAAGCCCGTCAGCGCACGGGCATGGTGACTTCGTAGACGCGGGACGCGGCCTTGCGGGCGCCGGTGAAGCCGTTGGCCCAGAGGGATTCCACCTGGGACGCCTCGGTCGCGTTCGGGTCGGCGTTGGTGCAGGACGGGCCGGGGCCACCGCCGGACATCAGTTCCGAGCACGGGCCTTCGTAGTGGTCCGGCAGGCCGAGCGCGTGCCCGGTTTCGTGGGCCGCGATGCGGGTCTGGTCGTACTGCTGGGCCTGGGTGTAGTCGATGAAGATCGTGCCGCTGCCGTGGCCGTCGGTCTGGGCGTACGACCCGCGCGGGTCGTTGCCCTCGGTGTAGTGCAGCGACGCACCCGAGGAGCTTTCCTGGAGCTTGACGTTCGACACCGCCGCGTTCCAGTGGGCCGCGCCCGCGTTGATCACCGCGCGGAAGCTGGGGGCGTCCGAGGTGTCGTAGTAGACGATCGTGGCCGCTTCCGGGGCCGCGAAGGCCGGGCCGGCCGTCAGCGGGGTCGCGATCATCGCCAGGGCGACGGCGGCACCGGGCAGCAGGTATTTCCGGGACATCGGGACGACTCCTTGCCGTGGGGAATTAACCGGGTCTGCGCGCGCTGGGTGTCGAACTTACGGAATTGCCCGGCGTTTGTGACCCGACTTTCGTACCGGCTTGGGGCCGTTCGGCTCAGCCGACCGGATCGGCCAGCGGGATTTCGCCTTCGCCGAGCCAGGAGCCGCGCCACGCCAGATCGCCCCTGGCCAGGGGTTTCCCGCAGGCGTCGCACTTCGCGCCCGGCCGGGTGGCCTGCCCGCAGCGGGTGTGGACCAGCGTCGTCGGCCCGGCTTCCGAGGAGGTGTGGGTGTGTCCCCACGTGCCGAGGGCGTGCAGCACCGGCAACGCGTCCGAGCCGGCCTGGGTGAGGCGGTACTCGTGGCGGGTGCGGCCGCCGTCGCGGTAGGGCAGCTTCGTCAGGAGGCCGCGGTCGACGAGCTTGGCCAACCGGGTGGTCAGCACGTTGTCGGCGATGCCGAGCTGGGCGCGGAAGTCCTCGAACCGGGTGGTGCCCGCGGTGGCGTTGCGCAGGATCAGCAGCGTCCACGGCTCGCCGAGGACGTCGGCGGCGCGGGCGATCGGGCAGGCGGCGTCCGCCCAGGTGATGCGACGGCTCATCGTGTGATCCCTTCGACCTGACTTGCTCGGAGCAAGTCTACGTCGTAGTGTCGTCCTCAGCTAGCTTGCAACGAGCAAGCCAGGTGCGAGAGGAGTTCGCCATGGAGATCTCGGGTGCGGTGGCGCTGGTGACCGGAGCCAATCGGGGCCTCGGCCGCCGCTTCGCCGCGGAACTGCTGGAGCGGGGCGCGGCCAAGGTGTACGCCGCCGCGCGGAATCCGGAGTCGATCGACCTGCCGGGGGTCGTCCCGTTGAAGCTGGACGTCACCGACCCGGAGTCGATCCGGGCGGCCGCTGCGCTGGCCGGCGACGTCACGCTGCTGGTCAACAACGCCGGTTCGTCGACCGGGGCGTCGCTGCTCGGCGGGTCCCTCGAGGACATCCGGCTGGAGATGGACACGCACTACTTCGGCACCCTGGCCGTGACGCGCGAGTTCGCGCCGGTCCTGGAGCGCAACGGCGGCGGCGCGGTGCTGAACGTGCTGTCGGTGCTTTCCTGGTTCACCGCCCCGCGGGTCGCGGCGTACTCCGCGGCGAAGTCGGCGGCCTGGTCGCTGACCAACGCGCTGCGCCTGGAACTGGCCCCGCAGAAGACGCAGGTGACCGCGCTGCACGTCGGGTACATGGACACCGACATGGCCAAGGACGTCGACGGTCCCAAGGTCGATCCGGCGGTCGTGGCGGGGCTGGCCCTGGACGGCGTCGAGGACGGCCGGTTCGAGGTGCTCGCCGACGACGTCAGCCGGAACGTGCGGGCCGGGCTCGCCGGAGATCTCACCGGGTTGTACCCCGCGCTGGTTTCCTGAAGGCGTTTTCGCCGACCCCGGAATACCGGGGTCTCCGGCGCGGGCGTATGAATAGGCGGGTGGCGGAACGCGTCGAAGCCGGAATGGGACGGACGAGAAACCGCTGGGGCGAAGGCGAACGGTTGCGCGGCGAGATCCTGGCCGCGGCCGGCCGGCTGCTCGCCGAGCTCGGCGGCGAGGACGGGCTGACGATCCGCGGCGTCGCCCGCGCCGTCGGCATCGCCCCGGCGAGCATCTACCAGCATTTTTCCGACCGTGCGGAATTGGTTCGCGGGCTGCTCGACCACGAATACGCGCGGCTGGCCGATTCGATGCGGGCGGCGGAGGAGTCAATCGGCGAAACCGACCCCGTCGGCCGGATCCGGGCGCAGATTCACGCCTACTGCGCGTTCGCGATGCAGAATCCGGGGCATTACCGGCTGATGCTCGCGAACGGCGCGTCCGACCTGGAGCCCGGCACCCGCCCGACGGGCCCGCTCTTGGACGTGATCGACCGGCTGACGGCGGGCTTCGAGCGCTGCGTCGAGGCGGGCCGCGAGCTGCGCGTGACCCCGGGCCGTGCGGCGGCGGTGGTGTTCGTCGGCGCGCACGGGCGGGTCGCGTTGTTCCACAGCGCGCTGAACCGGACCGGCGCCGAGCTGGTGGAGCCGTTCGTGGACGAGCTGGTGTCGCTGGTGTTCGCCTGATCGGACGGTGGCGGGGTCACGGGACGATGCTTAGCATAGCTACGTAAATTTCCGACGGCTCCGGGAGGTATCCGGTGGACGGCGTGCCCGCGTTTCCGATGACCCGGCGGTGTCCCTTCGACCCGCCCGCCGAACTCGCCGAACTGCCCCCGGTGTCGCGGGTGCGGCTGTGGAACGGCAGCACGCCGTGGCTGGTGACGCGCTACGGCGACGTCCGCGCGCTCCTGCGGGATCCGCGGATCAGCGCCGACTCCGACCACCCGGGCTACCCGCACCAGAGCGCGGCTTCGGCGGCCCGCCGCCACCGCGCGAAGTCGTTCATCACCATGGACGGCGCCGAGCACGCGGCCCGGCGCAAGCTCCTGACCGGCGACTTCCTGGTCAAGAAGATGGAGGCGCTGCGCCCGGCGATCCAGCGCATCGTCGACGACCTCGTCGACCGGCTGCTGGCCGGCCCGAAGCCGGTCGACGTGGTGCCGGCGTTCGCGCTGCCGGTGCCGTCGCTGGTGATCTGCGAACTGCTCGGCGTGCCGTACGAAGACCGCGAACTGTTCCAGGACATCACGAAGGTGATGGTGTCGAGGACGGCGACGCCGGAAGAAGCGGTGAAAGCCACCGAAGAACTGCTGGCCTACCTCGGCGGCCTGGTCGAGCGGAAGGTGACCGAACCGGGTGACGACGTCCTGAGCAAGCTGGCGGTCACGCAGTACGCGACCGGGAAGATGACGGCCGAAGAGGTGGCGTCGACGGGCCAGCTGCTCCTGGTGGCCGGCCACGAGACGACGGCGAACATGATCGCCCTCGGCACGGTGGCGTTGCTGGCGCACCCCGCGCAGCTGGAGCTGGTGCGCGCGGGGGACGCGGACGTGCTGCGCCGCGCGGTCGAGGAGTTGTTGCGCTACCTCAACATCACGCACACGGGCCGCCGCCGCGTGGCGACCGAGGACATCGAGATCGGCGGCGAGACGATCCGCGCGGGCGAGGGCGTGATCGCGGCGGGCGACGCAGCCAACCGCGACGCGGCGGTGTTCGAGGACCCCGGCCGCCTCGACGTGACGCGCGAAGCCCGCCACCACGTGGCGTTCGGGTACGGCGTGCACCAGTGCCTCGGCCAGACGCTGGCCCGGGTGGAACTGCAGGTGGTGTACGGGACGCTGTACCGCCGCATCCCCGGACTGCGGCTCGCGGTGCCGATGGAGGAGCTGGCCTTCAAGGACGACATGCTGGTGTACGGCGTGCACAGCCTGCCGGTCACGTGGTGACGGCGGCCTCGCCGAAGACCATGCGGTGGCCGCGGGCGGTGTCCAGGTATTCGCGGACGCGGTGGATCCGCCCGTCGCGGAGTTCGAAGACGAAGCAGTAGTCGTTGGCGTAGTGGTGGCCGTTGGCCAGGGTGGCCGTCATCGTCTCCTCCACGACCACCCGGTCGCCGTCCGCGTGGAAGCCGTGGAACGTCACGGTGACGTCGCTGACGAAGAAGCGCGGGAAGTCCTCGGCGAGGAACCGCACGATCGCCGGCCGGCCGACGAGGTGCGAGGGGCCGCCGAGGGCGACCGCGGTGGCGTTGCCCGGCGGGGCCAGCCATTCGGCGTCCTCGGTGAAGACGGCGGCGATCCGGTCCGCGTCGTGGGTGGCGAAGGCTTTCCAGGCGTTCTCGACGATCTCGCGGCTCGGCATGCCCGCGACACTAACCGCGCGCGGTCTTCGCGGGCTGGCGGATTCGCGACGTCATCCCAAGGCGGCCAGGTTCAGCCGCCGGCGGGCCGGGGTGTCGAAGGCGCCGGCCCCGCACCGACCACCGCCCGCGGCCGTCAGGTCCCCGTCCACCCCGCCGAGTCTTCCAGCTTTTCCGCCGCGTCGGCCAGGTCGTCCGGGGTCGGGGCGTCGTCCTGGGTCAGGCTGCGCCGCCAGTAGCCGGTGAACTCGATGGCGCTCTTGGGCAGACCGCGTTCGACGAGGTGGCGGCGCAGTGCACGGACCGTCGACGCCTCCCCGGCCAGCCACGCCGCTTCCGGGAGGGCCGTCCCGCGCACCGCCTCCAGCAGGCGGCTGCCGTGCTCGGCGCCGTTCCGGTGCAGCCACCGGACGCCGGGCAGCGGCTGCTCCTCGGCCGCGTCCTCGACCTCGAGGAAGACCACCACATTGTCCACTTCGGACAGGATGGACGCGACGGCGGGGATCGCCGTCTCGTCGCCCGCGCACAGCAGTCCGTCCGCTGTGGACAGTGGACGGCGGTACGCCGGGTCCGGCCCGTACCGGCCGAGGACGTCGCCCACCGCCGCCCGCGCGGCCCAGGCGGTGGCCGGGCCCGCGTGGCCGGTGTGCAGCACGAAGTCCACGTCGATCGTGTCGCCGTCCCGCGCGCGCACCGTGTAGCTGCGCATCACCGGGCGTTCGTCCGCCGGGATCGCCAGGTACGCCTGGTACCAGCGCATGACGTCGTCGTCGGCCGACGGCAGCCGCACCGGACGGCCGGGCGGCGGGAACAGCAGCTTGAGCTGCTGGTCCGGCCACGCCTCCAGTTCGGCCAGGCCGTCGCCGGTGAAGGTGACGCGCACGACGCGCGGCGTCACCCGGCGCACCGCCGTCACCTCGAGCAGACCGGCCGGCTTCACGGCTTCCCCAGGTATTCGCGCAGGTGACGGGCGGTCAGCGTCGAGGCGTCCGCGACGAGCGAAGCCGGTGTGCCCTCGAAGACGACCCGGCCGCCGTCGTGGCCGGCGCCGGGGCCGAGGTCGATCAGCCAGTCGGCGTGGGCCATCACGGCCTGGTGGTGCTCGATGACGATCACCGTGTTGCCCGCGTCGACGATCCGGTCCAGCAAGGCCAGCAGCTGGTCGACGTCGGCGAGGTGCAGCCCGGTCGTCGGCTCGTCGAGGAGGTAGGTCGACCCGCGTTCGGCCATCCGGATCGCCAGCTTGAGCCGCTGCCGCTCGCCGCCGGACAGCGTGGTCAGCGGCTGCCCGAGGGTCAGGTAGCCGAGGCCGACGTCGGCGAGCCGGTCGAGGACCGTCCGCGCGGTGCCGCCCGCGAAGAACTCCCGCGCCTCGGTGACGGACATCGCCAGGACCTCGCTGATGTTCTTGCCGCGCAGCTCGTACGTCAGTACCTTCGGCGTGAACCGGCGACCCTCGCACTCTTCGCAGACCGACGCGACCCCGGCCATCATCGCCAGGTCCGTGTAGATCACGCCGAGGCCCTTGCACTTCGGGCAGGCGCCTTCGGAGTTGGCGCTGAACAGGCTCGCCTTGACCCCGTTGGCCTTGGCGAACGCGGCCCGGATCGGGTCGAGCAGGCCGGTGTAGGTCGCCGGGTTGGACCGGCGGGACCCGCGGATCGCCGACTGGTCGACCACGACGACGTCGCCGCGGTGAGCCAGGGAGCCGTGGATCAGCGACGACTTCCCGGACCCGGCCACCCCGGTGACCACGGTCAGCACGCCGAGCGGGACGTCGACGCTGACGTCCTTCAGGTTGTGCAGCTTGGCCCCGGTGATCGACACGTGCCCGGTCGGTTCGCGCACCGCGGAACGCAGCGTGACCCGGTGGTCGAGGTGGCGGCCGGTGAGCGTGCCGGACGCGCGCAGGCCGTCGACGCTGCCGGTGTAGCAGAGCCGGCCGCCGTCGGTGCCCGCGCCGGGACCGAGGTCGACGACGTGGTCGGCGATCCGGATCGTCTCCGGCTTGTGCTCGACGACCAGGATCGTGTTCCCCTTGTCCCGCAGGCACAGCAGCAGGTTGTTCATCCGCTCGATGTCGTGCGGGTGCAGCCCGACGGTCGGCTCGTCGAAGACGTAGGTGACGTCGGTCAGGCTGGAGCCCAGGTGGCGCACCATCTTCACGCGCTGCGCCTCGCCGCCGGAGAGCGTCGCGGACTCGCGGTCGAGGGAGAGGTAGCCGAGGCCGATCTCGACCAGCGAGTCGAGGGTGTCGCGCAGGTTGCCCAGCAGCGGCCGGATCGACGGCGCGTCGAGGTTGCGCACGAACTCGGCGAGGTCGCTGATCTGCAGCGCGGCGCAGTCGGCGATGTTCTTGCCGTCGATCTTCGCCGCCAGTGCGGCCTGGTTGAGCCGGGCGCCGCCGCACTCGCCGCAGGTGGCGAAGGCCGCGGCCTTCTCGATGAACGCCCGCAGCTTCGGCTGCAGCGATTCGACGTCCTTGTGCAGGTAGAGCCGCCGGACCTTCACCGCGAGACCCTCGTAGGTGACGTTGGTCTTGCCGACCTTCACCTTGCAGGAGTCCTTGTGCAGCAGGGCGTCCAGCTGCTCCGGCGTGAAGTCGCGGATCTTCGCGTCGGGGTCGTAGAAGCCGGAGGAGAGGTAGGTCTGCACGTACCAGGTGTCCGGCGTGAAGCCCGGCACCTGGATCGCGCCTTCGTTGAGCGAGAGGTCGAAGTCGAGCAGGGCGTCGACGTCGAGGTCGGAGACCCGGCCGAGGCCCTCGCAGGCCGGGCACATGCCCTCGGGCAGGTTGAAGCTGAACGCGCCGGACGTGCCGACGTACGGCTCGCCGAGCCGCGAGAAGGCGATCCGCAGCATGGCGTAGGCGTCGGTCGCGGTGCCGACCGTGGAGCGCGAGTTGGCGCCCATCCGCTCCTGGTCGACGACGATGGCCGCGCTCAGGTTCTCCAGCAGGTCGACGTCCGGGCGCGACAGGCTCGGCATGAAGGACTGGAGGAAGGCGCTGTAGGTCTCGTTGATCAGCCGCTGGGACTCGGCCGCGATGGTGCCGAAGACCAGGGACGACTTGCCGGAGCCGGAGACGCCCGTGAACACCGTGAGCCGGCGCTTCGGGATGTCCAGGTCGATGCCGGTCAGGTTGTTCTCCCGGGCCCCCCGGACCTCGATCACGTCGTGGGTGTCGGCGGCCCGCCTGGGTGAAGTCATACCGTCCTTCTTGATACTTTAGGCTGTAAAGTGATCTGCCAGCGTACATTACTTTAGGGTGTAAGGAGTCGGCAAGGTGGTCGTCTTCGCGGGTCAGGGCGACGCCCGGCGGTCCATGGAGCTGCTGTGGGGGCCGCGCGTGGTGGCGCCGCGCACCGGCCCGGGGCCGAAGCCGGGCCTGTCCGTCGAGGCGATCGTCGCGGCGGCGATTGAGATCGCGGACGCCGACGGCATGGCGGCGCTGTCGATGCGGTCGGTCGGCGAACGGCTCGGCCGCACGGCGATGGCGCTCTACACGTACGTGCCGGGCAAGACCGAGCTGGTCGACCTCATGTACGACCGGACGCTGGGCGAGCTGCCGTCGTCGTTCCCGGATTCTTCGGGGTGGCGTGCGGCGGCGCTGGCGCTGGCCGACGCGCTGTGGGACCTGCACCTGCGCCACCCGTGGCTGCTCCAGGTGTCGCCGGCGCGGCCGGTGCTCGGGCCGGGGGAGTTCCACGTCCAGGAGACGCTGCTTTCGGTCTTGGCGTCGACCGGCTTGCCGCTGGCCCGGGTGCGCTGGGTGGTGGCGGCGTTGTTCAACATCGTGCGCGGATCGGTCCAGGCGGCGGCGGAATCCCGGCAGGCGACGCGCGAGACCGGGCAGTCCGAAGAGGACTGGTGGTACGCGCGGTCGGCACTGCTGGGCGAGCTGGCGCCGGACCTCCCGGCCCGGTTCCCGACGGTGGCCCGCCTGGGGGAAGAGGGCGAGTACGAGGCGTCGGGGTCCGACGAGCCCTACCTGGAGCGCGAGGCGCGGCTGTCGTTCGAGGCCGGCCTGGAGCTGCTCCTGGACGGCGTCGAAGCCGCGATCGTCAAGGCTTCCGGGCCTCGATGAGGAACCTCGTCGTGTGCGCGACGAACGGGCCGTCGCGCTCGATCAGCTCGTGCAGCTCCCGCAGCTTTTCCTCGTACTGCCCGACCGTGAACCCCGGGACCATCCAGATCACCTTGCGCAGGAAGTAGACCACCGCGCCGATGTCGGAGAACTCCGTGCGCAGCGACTCCGAACGCAGGTCGGTCACTTCGAGCCCGGCCTCCGCGGCCGCCCGCACGGCGTGGTCGGGGTGACGGCTGTTGCGGGCCTCCTCCGGCTGCGGGCCGAGGAAGAACTCGACCAGCTCGAACACGCTCGCCGGGCCGACCTGCTGGGAGAAGTACGTTCCGCCGGGACGCAGGACGCGGGCGATCTCGCGCCAGTCGGTCGTCACCGGGTGCCGGCTGCTGACCAGGTCGAACGCGGTGTCGCGGAAGGGAAATCCCGCGGTCGCCACTAGCAGGGCTCCGCGCGGCCGCAGCCGGGCCGACGCCTTCGCGACGTTCGGCGGCCACGACTCGGTCGCGATCGTGACCGGCGGCAGGGACGGGCAGCCGTCGAGGACTTCGCCGCCGCCGGTCTCCAGGTCGAGGGCCGCTTCCACGACCGCGAGCCGGGAGCCGAGCAGACGCTGGTAGCCCCACGAAGGGCGCGCCTCGGTAGCGCGGCCGTCGAGCCAGGAGAAGTCCCAGCCGTCGACGGACACCGCCGCGGCTTCGGCCACCAGAGTGTCGAACTTCGACTTCCGGACCGGCGGCGGAGGCACCGGCTTGGCCAGCGTGACCGCGGAAAACGCGACCACGACCGGGCCGCGCCGGGTCTCGATCGTGCAGGAGACGTCGTCGCGCGCCACCAGGTCGCCGAGCGCGTCGGTGAAACCGCCGTCGATGCGGTAGCGCACGACGACCCGAGTGCCGAGCGGGAGTTCCCGCAGCAGCTTCACGAAACCACCTCCGAAACCGAGGCCCCGGCGTCCGCCGGCTCGGGGTGGCCCAACTCTGTCAGCCAGCCGCGGAACACCCGGTGCAGGGCCTCCGCCCCGACGACCTCGCCGGGAAACGCCAGTTCACGCGGGTGCACCACGAAACCCCGCTGCTGCGGCCCGCCCAGCCCGCCGTGCGAACCCACGTGCGTCTCGAACGGCGACGCCTGGTCCGACTCCGGGTCGTAGCGGCTGTTGATCATCACGTCCGCGCAGTGCGGGAACGTGTCCACCCGGCGGATCAGGTCCGCCGCGTGCGGACCGTACGGCGTCAGCGGGTCCTCGCCGATGACGACGCCGGTGGCGAGCCGGTGCAGGCCGTCGCGGCCCAGCACCACCGGGCCGAACTCGCGGCTGCGGACCAGCAGGAACCCGACACCCGGGTGGTCCACCAGGGACGGCAGCAGGTCCGGGAACTCCCGCTCGATCGTCTCCAGCTCGACGCGGCCTTCGTGCTCGGTGAACGACACCATCGCGAGGTGCCCCGACACGACCACCACCACGCCGGGCGCCACGCGGGTCACCGCGCCCGGCGAGCCGGACACCGTGCGCGGGCGGTCTTCGGCGCACTCCGCGTCCTCCACCCGGGCACGCAGCCGGCGCGCGATGAGGCCGCCGCTCTTGGTCGCCTCCGCCAGGGCCGCGTTGATCTGCCAGCTCTCGGCCTGCCGCCGCTTGCCCGCCGAGGGCGACGGCGACCCGCCGCACAGGCGGCCGACGTACGCCTCGATCGTCTCGCCGAACCGCTGCGAGAACGCCTGGCCCTGGGTCTGGCCGTGGTCCGACAGTGCCACGACGTGGTAGCGGCGCGGGGCGAGCCGGCTCGCCCGGTGCAGCCGCGCGATCTGCTGGTCGATCGAGCGCAGCACCGACAGCGTGTCGAACCGCTCGATGCCGGAGTGGTGCGCGACCTCGTCGTAGCCGAGGAAGTCCGCGTACACCGCGGGCCGGCCGGCGAGCATGTCGCCGAGGATCGCCGACACGACGACGTCCCGCGCGATCACCGTCGTGCCCGGCCGGGCCAGGGGATACCAGCCGCCGCGCGGGATCCGCGGCACGACGCCGGCGCGGCGCTGGCGCACCGACGCGCTGATCTCGCGGAAGACGTCCACGAGCGCGACGGCGAACGTGCGCAGCGCGTTGACCGGGTTCGCGAAGTAGGCGTAGTAGCCCGCGCCGACGCGGTCCCGGTGACGGCGCTGCAGCTTCTTGGGCACCAGGACCGGGATCGAGCTCATGGTGAGGCTGACGTGGGCGGCGTCGCCGGAGAACAGGTTGCCGCGGCTCGCGCCGTCGCCCGCCAGGAGGCCGCGGCCGTCGGAGTGCCGCGCCTCGATCTCGGCCGCGTCGGCCGGGTGCGCGCACGCCATCACGTGGTCGCGGTCCTTTTCGTACCAGCGGAAACCGAGGATGTCGTGGTTGGAGCCGTGCAGGATGCCGCAGACGCTCGCCCCGGTCTGGGAGCTCCAGTCGGTGTGCCACCGGTCCAGCGCGTGGCTGTCCTCGGCGAGCCAGGCGGCGAAGGTCGGCATGTCGCCGTCGCGGATCGCGCGGCGGACGGTGTCATACCCGAGGCCGTCGATCTGCAGGAACAGCACACCGGGCGGAAGCTCGGCGCCGGGCTCGTGGTGGTGACGTCGCCGGCGGCGGGCGGCGCGGCGGAAGAAGATCTCGTCCTCGTCGACGGCGAGCAGGCTGGAGATGAGCGCGCCGACCGCGGCCATGCCGAGCGTCACGATCACCGCGGCACGGAAGCCGGCGACCTCGACGCCGGGCACCGTGCGGAAGACGGCGAGGGTGCCGGCGCCGAGCAGCAGGAACCCGAAGCCGCCGAAGGTGAAGAACGCCAGCGGGTAGGCGATCCGCATGACCAGCGGCCAGACGACGGCGGTGAGCAGGGCGAGCAGCAGCGCGCAGACCGTCGGCTGCCACCAGTGCGTCATCCGGAAGCCGGGGAGGAGGACGTCGAGCAGGCGCAGCGCGCCGGTCACCGCGATCCAGACCGCCACCGCGCGGGCGACGGCCCGGCCGCCGCGCAGCAGCCGGCCCTTCGGCGCGGTCGTCGTCACACCGGCTCCTTCGTCTTGCGCCGCCACCGGGCGATCAGGTTGGCCAGCACGGTGACCAGCAGGACGAGCACGGTCGCCAGCAGCGTCGCGATGAGCGGGGAGTCGAAGATGCCGCCGGAGACGATGCCGAGCACGGCGTACGCGCCGGCCCAGAGCACGCAGGCGCCGAGCGCGGCGGGCAGCAGGCGCCGCCACGGGTAGCTCAGCGCGGCCGCGGCGAGCAGCACCGGGATGCGCCCGGCCGGGACGAGCCGGCCGATCACGATGAGCTGCCAGCCGCGGCGGGCGAACTGGTCACGGGCCTTCTCGAGCCGTTCGGCGGGCTGGCGGCGGCTGATCCAGCGGAAGGCGGCTTCGCTGCCGAGCCGCGGGATCCCGAACGTCACGACGTCGCCGACGTACGCACCGAGGACGGCGAGGACGATCACGAGCGGCAGGGAGAGGTGGCCGGTCGTCGTCGCGACGGCGGCCGCGGCGCCGACGACCGCGCCGGTGGGCACGATGGGGACGATCGAGCCGAGCAGCACGCCGCCGAACACCGCGGGGTACCCGATGGCGGCGGGGTCGGTCCAGTTCACGAGCGGTCCTTCGGCGCGGGCAGGACGACGTCGGCGCCCGGCTCGGTGAACAGCACTTCGGTCCGGCCGTCGACTTCGGCGGCGAACACGCGCGGCGGATCGGCGAGCAGGCGGCGCATCCGGGCGGTGCGCCGGACGCCGGGGAGGGCGAGGGTGCCCCAGTGCACGGGGACGGCCGCGCGGGCCTGGACCAGCGCGGCGGCCTGCGCGGCGCGGGCGGGATCGAGGTGGCCTGGGCCGAGGTTCGGTCCCCAGCCCCAGACGGGCAGCAGGGCGACGTCGACCGGGCCGAGGTCGCGCATGCCGTCGAAGAGGTCGGTGTCGCCGGCGTTGTAGACCTTCTTGCCGTCGCCTTCGATCAGGTGGCCGAGCGCGGGGCTTTGCGGCCCGTGCGTCAGCCGCGGGCCCCACCGGTGTCCGGAATGGACGGCCTCGGTCGCGGTGATGGTGACGCCGCCGTCGGTGAGCGTCTCGCCGGGCGCGATCTCCTCGACGTTGCGGAAGCCCTTCCTGCCGAGCCACGAGCCCGCCCCGCGGGGGACGACGATCCGGGTGCCGGTGCCGAGCAGCTTGAGCGACGGCAGGTGCAGGTGGTCGCCGTGCAGGTGGGACAGCAGGACGAGGTCGACGTCGGCGTAGCTTTCGGGCGGCGGCGGGGGAACGACCCGGACGAGCCCGCCGACGCGCGCGGTGAGCACGGGATCGGTCAGGAGGACCCGGCCGCCGAGGTCCAGGCGGACGGTCGAATGGCCGAGGAACCGCAGGCTGAAGCCGCTCACGCCCCGAGTATCACCTTCACCGGCGGGGAACGCCCGGCGGAGTGGCCAGGGCAACGCCGTTCAGCGACCCCGGCAGGTCGGTTTGTGTACTCAGGGGGTCGGGAGCAGAGCGGAGATGCGGAGCGAGGACGTGCCGATGCCGGTCGGGCCGCCGAAGACCGTGGTGGGCACCGGGGCCGGTGTGGGGTGGTAGCCGAGCTCGGGTTCGGTGTAGCGGGCCGTGTTTTCGTGCCAGTGCACGATCCCGGCCATCCAGTCGCGCAGCTGCTGGACGAACGCGAGCAGCGCCTGCTCGGTCGTGTCGTCGCGGTACAGGGCCGGCAGTTCGGTCGCCGCCGCGTGGTCGAACTCGGCCAGGCGGGCGTGGATCAGGTCGGCGACCACCTCCGCCGCGCGCTCGTCCGTGCACTCCAGGAAGTTCCGCACCACCAGCACCGCGTTGTGCAGCTCGCCCTCGTATCGGACCTCCTTGCGGAAGGAGTACAGGTCGTTGGCCAGGCCGGCCACGTCCGCCGCCGCGTGCTCGAGCGTCTGGACCGGACGCAGGCGCTGCAGGGCCGGCGGCACCGCGTGGCCGCGCGCGAGGGTCATCGTGAGGTCCGCGCCGAACGTCCGGCGCCGCATCTCGACGTAGTCGATCGGGTCCGGGATGCGGTTCTGGGCCTGGTTCGCCAGCTCCCAGAGCCAGCCGGCCGCCATCGCCTCGACCGCCCGGCGCACGGCGGGCCGGCTCTCCGCCGGGGTGCGCGGCCAGAGGTCGGCCAAGCCCGCTTCCAGCGGCGTCGTCGGCGCCGGCAGGTGCGCGCCGTCCGCCGGCATGAACGCCGACAGGCGGCGATTGGCCGCCTTCGCGCCGGCGAGGTCGCGGGTCGCGCCGAACACCAGCGGGTAGTGGTCGTCGGCGTAGGTGCGCCAGGTCAGCCAGTCGCTCGTGACGTCGAGGGCGTCGGCCGTCGCGTCCGGGTGGATGCCCGCCGCGCACAGCGGCAGGTCGGCCGCCCGCAGCTTCCGCTCGTCCCACACCACGCCGTCGAGCAGGCCGGTCTGCCGGGCCCAGTCGACGTTCCGGGCGCGGGCCGCGGGAAGGTGCGGGCTGAGCCGCGGCGACAACGGCAGGTCGAGCGACGGCCGCGGGACGTCGGTCGCGCGCAACGGCGTCGAGCCGTACGCCCGCAGCCGTTGCGGTGCGGTGGCGAGCACCGAAGCGAAAATGCGCGCCGCGGACGTGCCGCGGCCGGCCAGCGCGCCTTCGTTCATGTACCGGCTGGACCGTAGATGCCATTCGTGCCCACCGGATTGCCAGTCCTGCAGGCCTTTCACGTACGCGAACGTCGCCGCGCGCGCCTCCGGGTCGACGCAGTGGTCGTCGAGCAGCGCGGGCACCTCGGTGAGCGCGGTGTGCTCGAACTGGTGCAGCCGGGAGGTGATCAGGTCGTTGACCGCGTCGGCCGCCTGCTGGGTGCCCAGCCCGAGGAACTTCTCGAACACGAGCACGCCGTTGGACAGCTCGCCCTCGTCCTGCACCTCGCGCTGGTAGGAGAACAGGTCGTTGCGCAGGTGGACGCTGTCGGCGAAGCAGTCGCGCAGGACCTCCATCGGCCGGGACGCGGCGATCGCGGCGGGGACCTCCGCGTGCACCGAGTGCTCGACCAGGTTCGCCGACCACGGCGCGCCGCCGACCTTCCGCCGCATTTCGACGTACTCGATCGGGTTGGCGAGCCGGCCTTCGTTGATGTTGGCCAGCTCCCACAGCGACTCGTCCAGCAGCGCCTTCGTGCTGGCGGCGAACCGGCGCCGCCAGCCGGCCGACCGCTGCGGGACCGTCCGGTGCCACAGGTCGGCGAGGCCGCGCTCGACCGGGTTCTCCGGGGTCGCGGTGATCTCGCCCTCGGCGGGCATGAACAGCTCCAGCCGGTCGAGGTAGGCGCGGGCGCTCTCGATGTCGCCGGTGCGCTTGTACAGCTCGAGGAAGTGGTCGTCGAAGTAGAAGACCCAGACGTACCAGTCGGTGATCAGGTCGAGCTCGGCGGCGCCGGCGTCGGGGTGGGTGTACGCGCAGAGCAGCGCGTAGTCGTGGGCGTCGAGGTCGTGCTCGGTCCAGATCACCGTGCCGTGCTGCGGCACGTCGATCATGTCCAGCTCGCGGGCCCACGCCTTGCTGTGCTCGCGCGCCCGCTCCAGGTGCGGGTTCAGCCGCGCCGGGTGGGGCAGGTAGAACTCGGGGAGGACGAACGGCTGTTCAGGCACACCGCGAGGCAACCAGCCGGCCGCGGTGTCCGCCAAGGGGAACAGCCGGGATGCACACGAACGGGACGGGCGCTTCCCCCGGCCGGCCCAGCGGGCTTCCCGGCCCGATCGGCACGCGGTGGCGGGCCGTCGCACGATGGGGGAGTCCGGCGAGCGAGGAGAGCAGATGACCGACGAAAACCGGGTGGCCGACAACCCGGACGAGAACCGCTACGAGCTGTGGCAGGGCGAGAAGCTGGCGGGGATCGCGCAGTACGACCGGCGTGGCGACCTCACGGTGTTCACCCACACCGAGATCGACGACGCCTTCGCCGGGCAGGGCCTCGGCAAGGTCCTGGCCGCGGGCGCGCTCGACGACGTCGTCGCCCACGGCCGGACGATCGTGCCGGTCTGCCCGTTCATCGCCGGGTACCTGCGGAAGAACCCGGGGTACGAGGACCACGTCCGCTGGCCGCGCGAGTAGGCCGGAAGGGGAGACGCGTTACGCCGTTCGGGGCGGTCTGAGAGGTATGTCCGGATCCATTGGTTATTAACCAACCTTCGTCGGTAGTGCGTTGGTTGCCTGGCAACGAAAGTGTCGGCACAGGCTTCGAACGGCAACCTGGAGGAAGTTGATGACTCCCCGGAAGACCGCCCTCAAGACCCTCGCCGTCTGGTCGGCCGCCGCGCTGACCAGCGGTGTTTGCGCCTCGGCGGCCACCGCGTCCCCCTTGGCCTTCGCCGAACTGCAGGCCAACGCCATCGCCGGCGCCACCCAGGTGGCGGACGCGCTCGGTGCCGCGTCCGGCGGCATCTACCTCGAAAACGGCAAGGCCGTCGTGAACGTCGTCGACGACGCCGCGGTGCAGCGGGTGCAGGCCGCCGGCTTCACCGCGAAGAAGGTCAAGCACACCTTCGCGGCGCTCACGGGTGTCAAGAACCAGCTGGACGCGGTGAAGAACGTGCCGCAGACCGCGTGGGGCATCGACACGAAGACCAACCAGGTCGTGGTGAAGGTGTACGACGCGGCGAGCAAGGAGACCGCCGACAAGGTCTCCGCGGCCGCCGCGAAGTACGGCGACAGCGTCCGGGTCGAGCACCGCACCGGCAAGCTGTCGCTGTACATCGCCGACGGCGACGCGATCCAGAACAGCCAGGGCCGCTGCTCGCTCGGCTTCAACGTGACGCGCGGCGGCTCGCCGTTCCTGCTCACCGCGGGCCACTGCACCAACCTCGGCGGCACCTGGTCCGGCGGCGACGTCTCCGGCGCGCAGGTCGTCGAAAGCGACTGCCCCGGCGCCGACTCCGGCCTGCTGACCCGCCCGAACGGCTCCGGCCCCGGCGAGATCAACACCGGCCAGCAGATCACCAGCGCGGCGACCCCGACCGTGGGCGAGCAGATGCAGAAGCAGGGTTCGACCACCGGCGGCGGCAGTGGTGAGGTGACCTCGGTCGACGAGTCGGTCAACTTCGACGTCGGCGTGCTCAACCACGAGTTCGGCACCACCGCGCACACCGACCACGGCGACTCCGGCGGCCCGGCCTACGACGGCTCCAAGGGTCTCGGCACGCTGTCCGGCGGCGACACCGTGACCAGCTACTTCTACCCGCTCACCCTCGAGCTGCAGGCCTACGGCCTCGAGCTCGCCTGATCCGCGACGAAGGCCCGCTCACCGCCGTCGGGGAGGTGAGCGGGCCTTCGCACGTCACGCGTCCAGGCGCCGCGCGCGGTAGACGGCGTCGGTGTGGTGGCCCTCGCCGCGCGTCTCGCACGTCTCGACCACCCACTGCCACGGGTCGCCGAGGTAGCCGGTGATCTCCTCGGGCTCGAAGTACAGCTCTTCCGGCGGCTTCTGGCCGTCGAACTGCCGCATGGCTTTCGGCGAGTGCCCGACGACCAGCAGCGAGCCGCCCGGCCGGATCGCCGCCGCGGCCGCCGTGAAGACGTCGCGGCGCAGGTCCGGCGGCAGGTGCATGTACTGCGCGGAGACCAGGTCGTACTGCGCTTCCGGCCGCCACTCGAGGATGTTGCGGTGCAGCCAGTTCACCGTCACGCCCGCCTCGGCGCCGGCCTCCGCCGCGCGGGCGAGCGCGGTGGTCGAGATGTCGACCCCGTCGACCGTCCAGCCGTGCTTGGCCAGCCAGATCGCGTCGCCGCCCTCGCCGCTGCCCAGGTCGAGGGCGTGCCCGGGTTTCAGGCTTTCGACCTCGGTGCGCAGGTTGGCGTTGACGTTCCCGCTCCAGATCCGGTGCTCGTCACGCTGGTACAGCGCTTCCCAGAAGTCCTGCTTCAGCATGGCGTCGACGGTCATCGGGTGGTCGTGGGACATGGTTCCTCCTCAAGGACGTCCCCCGAGCATGCGGGCGACGTCCCCGAGAAGGCAAACCTCGTTGCCGGTTTGGCAACTAGGCCGCGCCGTACACCTGCATCTCGTACAGCGAGTAGCCGTAGGACGTCCCGCGCGTGACGCCGTTCATCCGCACGTACCGGCCGGTGCCGGTCAGGCCGGTGAGGTCGTCCGTGCCGCCGTTGCCGGTCGTGGTGCTGTAGATCGTCGTCCAGGTGGCGCCGTCGGGCGAGGTCTGGATGCTGTACGCCTTCCCGTACGCGGCTTCCCAGGTCAGCTTGACGTGCGAGACAGCTTTCGTGGCGCCGAGGTCGACGCGCAGCCATTCCGCGTTGCTGCCTTCCTTGGACGCCCAGCGCGTGCCGGTCACGTTGCCGTCGAAGGCCGCGCTCGCCGGGTAGGACGACGATTCGGTGGAGGACGCCGTTGCGGTCTTCCCCTGCGAGAGCAGGCTTTCCGAGCCGCCGGTCACCGTGACACCCAGCGACGCCGTCTTCGTGCCGCCGGTGAGGGTGATCGTCGCCGAGCCGGGGGACGCGGTGGCCGCGGCGGCGACCGTGACGGTCGAGGAGCCGCCCGCGGGCACCGACGTCGGGGAGAAGGCCACGGTGACGCCCGCCGGAGCGCCGCTCGCCGAGAGCGTGACGGCGTCGGTGGAGGTCACGGTGGCCGTCGCCGAAGCACCGGGTGCGACCGACACCGACGACGGCGTCACGCTGAGGCCCGAGGGGGTGCCGGCCGCGGTGAACGTCCAGCGGGCCTGGGTGCCGGAGCAGCTGCCCGCGGTCAGGGTGGTGCCCGAGGCGCGGAAGCACTTGTTGCTCGTCTGGATGTCGGAAATGGTGCCGTCGGGGTTGATCGACCACTGCTGGGCCGGGCCGCCGGTGCAGGTCTGGAGCACGATCGAGCTGCCGGAGATGCCCGCGCACTTGTCGTCGAGCACCAGGAACGCGCCGTGGAAGGTGAACCGCTGCTCGGCGGTCCCTGTGCAGGCGGCCACCTTCAGCGTGCTCCCGCTGCTCGGCGCGGCCAGGCAGGTGCCGGTGGAGTTGTTCTTGTACTGGCCCACCGTGGTGTTCGGCTGCGCGCCGCCCCAGCATGCACCGGTGCTGGTGTCGAAGATCGGCGTGGCGTCGTAGGGCTCGTTCGAGGGCGGGTCGACGACGACCGGCTCCATGACCGGGGTGTTGTCGGCGTTGTAGTGCGTGAGCGCGTCTTCGCAGTCGATCGCGTCGAAGGCGCTGCCGCCCTTGCCGCCGAGCCAGAGGTCGATGTGGCGCAGGCCGGGGCCGCCGTTCGGGCCGTGGCTGTTCCAGTCGTCGGAACACTCGTCGCAGCCGTCCTCCATGATGAAGTACTTCTTCACCCGCGGCACCCAGACCTTGGTGCCGGGCTTGAGTTCGTCGCTGCTGGTGGCGAAGGTGATCGGGTCGGCGTAGGTGCCCTTGCCGCCCGCGGTGTCGTGGATCTGCGGGTAGGAGATGTCCCCGCCGGGCGGGGTGTTGTCCCACCAGCCGTAGAAGGTGAGGAAGGTGGGCTGCGTGGTCGCCGCGCTGGCCGTGCTCCCGCCGGCGAGGGCGGTGGCCAGGGCGAGGAACAGGGTCACGACGAGCACGAGCGCGCGCCGGGTCATGCTGCCTCCGGGGGACTGGGCGGACGATGACTGCGGCGTGCGTCCAGGTTCGCCGGGGTTCGCCGGTGCGTCAAGACCTGTTCGTAAAGTTTCCTAACGAACTGGGTCCCGTGTCCCGCTCGCCGGGAAAATCCGGTGGCCGCCGGGAGTTCTCGGCGAAGATGGCGGCATGAGCGAACAGCGGGAAATCGTGGTCACCGGGGGCGGCACCGGCATCGGGCTGGCGATCGCCGCCCGGTTCGCGGCGGCGGGCGAGCGGGTGACCGTCACCGGGCGGCGCAAGGACGTCCTCGAAGCGGCGGCGGAGAAGATCGGCGCGCGGGCGGTGTCCTTCGACGCGAGCGACCCGGCGGCGGTGCAGGCCGCGCTGGCGGACCTGCCCGAGCAGGTGGACGTCCTGGTGAACAACGCCGGCGGCAACACCGACCGGGTCCGGGAAGCCCCCGCGGCCGGCGACCTGAAGGGCCTCGCCGACGCGTGGCAGGCGAACTTCGAAGCCAACGTGCTCTCCGCCGTGCTCGTCACCGCGGCGCTGAAGCCGCGTTTCGCGGACAACGTGCGGGTTGTGACGCTCGGCTCCATCGCGGCGAAGCAGGGCTCAGGCTCGTACGGCGCGGCGAAGGCGGCGATCGAGGCGTGGAACACCGACCTCGCGCGGCAGCTGGGCGCCACGGGCACGGCGAACGTCGTCGCGCCGGGGGTCGTCCTCGACACGGAGTTCTTCCACGGCACGCTGACCGACGAGTGGCTGGAGCCGCGGATCGCACTGGCGTTCAACGGGCGGGCCGGCCGCCCGGAGGAGATCGCGGCCACGGTGTTGTTCCTGGCCGCGCCGGACGCCGCGCACGTCACCGGCCAGGTCGTGCCCGTGAACGGCGGCGCGTACGGCGCCCGCTAGGCCATCCGGGTCGGATGGGCGGCGCGCGGCCGCCGTTCTCTCCATGGTGGAAGTGTTGGAACCACCGGAAGAGAGAGGGGATCCGCCGTGACGGCCGCTCCCGAAACCCCGGCCCTCCCGACGACCCGGCCGGCCGGCTGCCCGTTCGACCCGCCCGGGACCTTCGCCACCCTCCGGGAAACCGCACCGACGGCCAAGGTGCGCTGCCCGGCGGGCATGGACGCGTGGCTGGTGACCCGGTACGCCGACGTCCGCGCGGTGCTCGCCGACCGCACGCTGAGCTCGCGCGGCGCGTCTTCGGTGCACGTGAACCCGAACGCGGACCTGGATTTCGAGGTCAGCCCGGGTTCGATCATCCAGCTCGACGGGGCCGCGCACGCCCGGCTCCGGAAGAAGGTGATCGCGGAGTTCACGGTGCGGCGCGTGGAGGCGTTGCGGGGGTACGTGCGTTCGCTGGTGGAGAGCCACCTCGACGCGATGCTCGCGCGGCCCGGCCACGCGGATCTGGTGCAGGACTTCGCGTTGCCGATCCCGTCGCTGGTGATCTGCGAGCTGCTCGGGGTGCCGTACGAGGATCGGTCGCACTTCCAGCGCCAGAGTGCGACGTTGGTGAGCACGGACGCGACGCGTGAGGAAGGCGAGGAGGCGTACGACACGCTTTCGGGGTTTCTCGCCGAGTTGTTCGTCTCGAAGCAGCGGAATCCGCAGGACGATCTGTTCAGCAGGCTGTCATCCGGTGCTTCCGACGCGTTGACCATGGAAGAACTGGTGGTGCTCGGCCTGAGCCTGCTGGTGGCGGGCCACGAGACGACGGCCAACATGATCGCGCTGAGCACACTGGTCCTGCTGGAGAACCCGGGCCTGCTCGCCGGCGCGCTCGCCTCGCCGGACCGCGCGGTGGAGGAACTGCTGCGGTACCTGTCGGTGGTGCAGTGGGGCGTGCTGCGGTACGCGACAGCGGACGTGCAGATCGGCGCCCGGTCGGTGCGGGCGGGCGAGTGGCTGGTGGCGGCGTTGAACTCGGCGAACCGGGACGAGTCCGTGTTCACGGGCGCGGACAAGCTGGACTTCGGCCGCGAGTCGCCCCGGACGCACGTGGCGTTCGGCTTCGGAGCGCACCAGTGCGTGGGTCAGCAGCTGGCCCGGGTGGAGCTGCAGGAAGCGTTGACGGGCTTGTTCCGGCGTGTGCCGGATTTGCGGCTGGGGGTGGCGCGGGAGGAGCTGGAGTTCAAGCACAACACGCTCGTGTACGGGGTCCGGGAACTGCCGGTCGCCTGGGGGTGAAATCCGGGAGCATGTGACGGCACCGGCTGACCCCGTGAGGAGGGCCCATGACAGCTCGTCGCCTCTGGGTGGCTGTGGAACCACTGCACGCCGTCGTCTACTTCGCGCCTCAGACGGCCGAAGCGGCGAAGGCGGCCGGCCTGCGTGGCTACTGGATGGGCTACTTCGCGGGGCGGCTGGCTCCTCTCGGCCCGATCGGCCCCGAAGCTGCGACGGCGATGCTGTTCGGCTTCGCGCCGTCGATGGTGGCGCGGGCCTTGCCGGACGCCTGGTCGTTCGCCTCGCCCGAGGCCGTCGTCGGCTCGCGGATGGCCGCGGTGGCGTCGGCGCTGTGCACGGTCGCGGACGACGTCTCGGAGCTGAGCGCGCTGCTGTGGCGGGCGGTGGACGCGTGCGAGTTCGGCGGCCGCCCGCTCGCGGCGGCGTGGGCGGCGGTGCCGAAGCCGGCGGACGCGCTGTCGAGCCTGTGGCTGGCCGCGACGATCCTGCGTGAGCACCGCGGCGACGGCCACGTCCTCGCGGCGGTCCACGCCGGGCTGAGCGGCCTGGAGACGACGCTCACCCACATCGGGGACGGCGTGCTCGCCCGCGCCGGCATCCAGCCCCACCGCGGCTGGACGGACGCGCAGTGGGACGCAGCCGCCGAGCGGCTGCGGGCCCGCGGCATCCTCGACGCGGACGGCGTCCTCACCGAGGCGGGCCGTGCCCTGCGCCGCGGCGTCGAGGACGACACGGACCGGCTGGCGGCGGCCCCGGTGGCGGCGCTGGGCCCCGACGTCGACCGGCTGCTGGCGCTGGCGGTGCCGCTGAGCCGGGCGGTGATCGACCGCGGGCTGGTCACCATGCCGAACCCGGTCGGGGTTCCGCGGCCCTGACGTGTCGATTCCGGGCGCGCCCGTTCGACGCACCGGTAAAACCGGACACTCGGGAGGACTTCATGACGTTGCTCGCCGGCAAGAACGCGATCGTCTACGGCGCCGCGGGGCGGATCGGCACGGCGGTGGCCACCGCCTTCGCGGAGGAGGGCGCGCGGGTGTTCCTCGCCGGCCGCACCCGCTCCCGGCTGGAGGAGGTCGCCGGCCGGATCCGCGCGTCCGGCGGCCGGGCCGAGACGGCGGAGGTCGACGCCCTCGACGAGCGCGCGGTCGACGAGCACGCCGCGGCGGTGGCGGCCGAGGGCGGGATCGGCGTCTCGTTCAACCTGATCGGCCACGGCGACGTCCAGGGCACCCCGCTGGTGGAGATGGCCCTCGCGGACTACGAGCGCCCGGTGCTGACGGCGGTCCGCACCCAGTTCCTGACCGCCCGCGCGGCCGCCCGGCACATGATCGGCCGGCGATCGGGGGCGATCCTGTTCTTCGGCGGCGCGGGCGACCCGGTGCGGGAGTTCTCGGTCGGCGGGCTGCAGGTGGCGTTCCACGCGCTGGAGGCGATGCGCCGCCAGCTCGCGGCCGAACTGGGGCCGCACGGGATCCGCACGGTGACGCTCCGCACCGGTGGCATCCCGGAGACGATCCCGGACGGTTTCGCCGGCCGCGCGGAGCTGGAGGAGAACATCGCGGGCAAGACGATGCTCGGCCGCGCGGCCACCCTGGCCGACGTGGGAGCGGTGGCGGCGTTCGTCGCGTCGGACCGGGCGGCCTCGATGACGGCCGCCACGGTCAACGTCAGCTGCGGCGCGCTGGTCGACTAGCGCGACAGCAGGCCCGCGGCGGCCGGGCCTCAGCGGGATCCGTCGCGCTGCTCGACCACCAATCGCTGGTGCCGGGCAGCGCGCACCCGGTCGCCGCAGGTGGTCGAGCACCAGCGGCGGCGGGCGTGCTCGCGGACGTAGTACCTGATGCACCCGTGGGCCTCGCACGGCCGCAGCAACGGCCCCAGTTCGCCGCTCACCACCTCGATCGCGTCGCGGGCCAGCGCCCCCACCGCCGCGTCGAGGCCGCCCGGCCGGGCGCTGTCCCACGAGCGGGCCGGCCCGTCGCCCCAGGTCAGCGCGAGCGCGGCCCCGTCCGCGCGGGCCGCCGCGTTCACCGCCGACACCGCCGCCGGGGAGGGCGCACCGCCCGAGGCCAGCGCCGCCAGCAGCTCGCGGACCGCCGAACGCAACTCCGTCAGCCGGCGCAGCGACGCCGCGTCCGGCACCGCCGCCGCCAGCCCGCGCGAGCCCAGCCACGAAACCGCCGAGCCGGGTGAGGCGAGGTCGTCCGCCGCCACGCGCTGGGTGTTGACCAGCGCCAACGCCGGCGAGCGGTCCTCGCCCGGTGCCGCCGTGACCATGTCCGCCTCCCGATGTCCGTCCCCCGAGTGTCCCCGACCGTTGACAGCCTACGCCGTCTCATGGATAAATGAGCAAGTAAACATGAGACGCAGGGAGGCAACCGTGCACCACCGCTACGCCACCGTCGACGGCCACCGGCTCTTCTACCGGGAGGCCGGCCCCGCCGACGCCCCGACGATCGTGCTGCTCCACGGCTTCCCGACGAGCTCGCACATGTTCCGGCACCTCATCCCCGCCCTGGCCGACCGCTACCACGTCGTCGCGCCGGACTACCTCGGCGCCGGTGCCTCCGATGCCCCGTCCACCAGCGAGTTCACCTACACCTTCGACGCGCTCGCCGAACTCACGCTCGGCCTGCTCGACCAGCTCGGCCTCGGCCGCTTCGCGCTCTACATCCAGGACTTCGGCGCGCCGGTCGGCCTGCGCATCGCGACCGCGAACCCCGATCGGGTGACCGCGATCGTCACCCAGAACGGCAACGCCTACGTCGACGGCCTCGGCGCCGGGCTCCCGCAGAAGCTCGCCGCCGGCACGCTGACCGAGGACGACCTGCGCGGCATGGTCACCCTCGAAGCCACCAAGGCGCAGTACCTCGACGGCGTGCCCGACCCCACGCTGGTCAGCCCGGACGTTTGGATCCACGACCAGGCGCTGCTCGACCGGCCCGGCGCCGCCGCGATCCAACAGGCGCTGCTCGCCGACTACCACCACAACATCGCCCTGTACCCGAAGTTCCACGAGTACTTCCGGACCAGCCGGGTGCCGCTGCTCGCCGTCTGGGGCGGCAACGACGAGATCTTCATCGCCGACGGCGCCCGCGCCTACGCCCGCGACCTGCCCGACGCCGAAGTCCACCTGCTCGATTCCGGCCATTTCGCCCTCGAGACGCACCTGGATTCGATCGCCGGGTACATCCGCGGTTTCCTCGGCCGGGTGCTGCCCGTTGGCCGGGACGCCGGTTGACCACCGGACCGCCGTGCTCGTAGGGTTTTCCCGACCTCCGCCGTCGTCATCAGCCATGGAGGACGGTATGAGTCGACTGATCCGGGCGGGGGCGATCGCGGTCGCGCTCACCGCCGCGGCGAGCACCCCGGCGGCCGCCGCGGACCCGTTGCTGTCGCAGGGAAAGCCGGTCACCGCGTCCTCGTCGGGCGGCTGCTGCCCGGCGGCGAACGCGGTCGACGGCGACAGCGCGACCCGCTGGGCGAGCGCGGCCGGTGTCGATCCACAGTGGATTTACGTGGACCTCGGCGCGGCGGTGCACGTCAGCCGCGTCCGGCTGCAGTGGGACGCTTCCTGCGCCACCGCCTACGAAATCGACACGTCCACCGACCACGTCACCTGGACGAAGATCTACGCGACGGACGCGGGCAAGGGCGGCGTCGAGGACCTCACCGCCCTCGACGGCACCGGCCGGTACGTCCGGGTGTACGGCACGAAACGCTGCCGCACCGACTCGTCGAAGGGCTATTCGCTGCAGGAATTCGGCGTCTACGGTTCGGGTGGCGACGTCCAGCCGCCGTCGCCGCCCGGCACGCCGACGCTCGTCGGGGTCACCCCCACGAGTGCCACGATCGAGTGGACCGCGGCGACCGACAACACCGGCGTCACCGGCTACGACGTCTACCGTGACGGCCAGCTCTGCGCCGGCACCACCGGCGCGCTCACCGCGACCTGCGGCAACCTCGGCCCGAACGGCAGCTACGGCTTCTACGTCAACGCCCGCGACGCCGCCGGGAACGTCTCCCAGGCCAGCGGAACGCTCCAGGTGAAGACGCCGCCGTGGGACGACCACACGCCGCCGTCCGCGCCGACGAACGTGCACACCACCGCCGTGAACAGCACCTCGATCGGGCTCGCGTGGACGGCGTCGACCGACGACGTCGGCGTCACCGGCTACCGGATCTACCACGGCACCACGCAGATCGGGACGTCCGACACGGCGAGCACCACGCTCGGCGGCCTGACCCCGAACACCGCCTACCACCTCCAGGTGCGGGCGGTCGACGGGAACGGCAACCTCGGCGACCCGAGCACGCCGGTCCTGGACGTCACCACCACCGGCGGGTCGAACTGCACGCCGTCGCAGGGGGTCTGCGGCGCCACGCAGGTCGGCACGGACGACGACGTCGTGTGGGGCCTGGTGACCCTGCCGGACGGCACGATCCTCTACAACCAGCGTGACGCGCACGCCATCGTCCACCTGAACCCGAAGACCGGCGCGAAGAAGACGATCGGCACCGTTCCGAACGTGCAGAGCACCGACGGCGAAGGCGGCCTGACCGGGCTGGAGATCAACCCGGTGTCGTTCGGCTCCGACCACTGGCTCTACATCATGCACACTTCGGGCAGCGACAACCGGATCGTGCGGATCAAGTACGACCCGGCCGCCGATTCGCTGACCACGAGCACCGAGCAGGTCCTGCTGACCGGCATCGCGCGCAACAAGTTCCACAACGGCGGCCGGCTGCGGTTCAGCCCGGACGGCCGGTACCTGTTCGCGGGCACGGGCGACGCGCAGAACAGCGGCAACGCCCCGAACACCGGCAGCCTCAACGGAAAGGTGCTGCGGATCAACCCGGACGGCTCGATCCCGGCGGACAACCCGTTCCACAACGCGGTGTGGAGCTACGGCCACCGCAACGTCCAGGGCCTGGCGTTCGACTCCCAAGGCCGGTTATGGGAGCAGGAGTTCGGCAACAGCGTCATGGACGAGACGAACCTGATCGTGAAGGGCGGCAACTACGGCTGGCCGTCCTGCGAAGGGACGTCGGGTTCGTGCGACGGGTTCATCGCGCCGAAGAAGACGTACCCGGTGGCGCAGGGTTCGTGCAGCGGCATCACGATCATCCGTGACGCGCTGTACGTGGCCTGCCAGCGCGGGGCGCGGCTCTACCGCGCGGTGATCAGCGGCAGCTCGCTGACGAACTTCCAGACGTTCTTCAACGGCACCTACGGCCGGCTCCGCACGGCCGAGCCCGCGCCGGACGGGCAGATGTGGCTGGCCACCAGCGTGGACGGCGACAAGGACAGCACACCGCACAACAGCCACAACAAGATCCTGCGGGTGTCGGTGGGGTAGGTCCGGCCGGCCCGGTGGTCGGCGGAGCGTGGCACACTTCGTCGACCACTTCGCCCGGCAGGGGAGCACCGCGCATGACCGATCGTCCGGCGAGGCGAACGCAGGAGCAACGACGCGCCGAGACCGAGCGGCGCGTGCTGGACGCGGCCATGGCGCTCATCGCGCGCAGCGGCTCGCGCGCCGTCACCCTCGCCGAGGTCGGGGAAGCCGCCGGCTACAGCCGCGGCATCGTCTACCACCACTTCGGCAGCCGGGAACGGCTGCTGGAAGCCGTGCTCGACGCGGCGCAGCGGTTCGACGTCCCCGCCTACGACGGGGACGGCCTGGAGCACCTGGTGCGGATCGTCGAGGCGTACCTGCGCAACGTCGTGCGGCGCACCCCGTCGGCGCGCGCCTTCCTGCAGCTGTGGGGCGAGGCGATCGCGGCCGACCCCCTGCTGGCGCCGCTGTTCGCCCGCCGGGACGCCGACTTCCGGCAGCTGCTGGCGGACGTGGTCCGCCAGGGCGTCGCCGATGGGTCCGTCCGGTCCGACGTGCACCCGGCCGCGGCCGCTGTGCTGGTCGTCGCCCTGGTCCGGGGGACCGGGCTGCAGCTGATCGCCCAGCCCCCGGTGCGCAACGTCCCCGCCCTCATCCGCGAGGCGACGCGCTCGGTCCGCGCGGCGTTCGCCGTCGCGCCGTAGTTTCCGGCCGTGGCCGCCCGGCGCCGGTCGCTGCTACACTTACTTGCAGACATGCACGCAAGTTAGGAGTGGAGATGGCTGTTCCCCTGGTACTCGTGCACGGCAACCCGGAGAACTCAGGCGTGTGGGGACCGCTGATCGCCGCCCTCGGCCGGGACGACGCGGTGACGCTGTCCCCGCCCGGTTTCGGGGTGCCCGCGTCGGACGGCTTCTCCGCCACGGTGGCGGGCTACGGCGAGTGGCTCGCCGCGCGGCTGGAGCAGTTCAAGGAACCGGTCGACCTGGTCGGCCACGACTGGGGCGGCGCGCACGTCGCCCAGATCGCGATGACCCGCCCGGACCTGATCCGCAGCTGGGCCTCGGACGCGCTCGGCCTCTTCGCGCCGGACTACGTCTGGCACGCGCGGGCGCAGGTGTGGCAGCAGGAAGGGGCGGGCGAGGCCTCGGTGAAGGAGATCTTCGGCGGCAGTTTCGAGCAGCGGCTGGCGGTCGTCACCGCGCTCGGGATGACCGGCCCGGCCGCGGAACGCGTGGCCGCCGGGATGGACGACGGCATGGGGCGGGCGGTGCTCTCGCTCCTGCGGTCGGCCGCCCAGCCCGCGATGGCCGAGGCGGGCCGCGACCTCGCGAAGGCCCGGCAACGGCCCGGGCTGGCCCTGATCGCCCTCGCGGACGCCGACCAGGCCAGCGGAACTCCCGCGCAGCACCGGTTCGCCGGCGAGGCCGCCGGTGCCGAGATCGCCGAGCTCCCCGGTACCGGGCACTGGTGGCCGGTGACGGACCCGCACCCGGTGGCGCGCGCCCTGACCGCGTTCTGGTCCCGTTTGGACGGTTAGCCGCCGAGGAGACGCGAGAGCGCAGGAGGTGCTCTCGCGTCTCCTCGCGGCCGACGCCGTCAGCCAGTCGACCTCGACCATCCCCGGCAGCAGCGCGCTGTCCACGTGGAAGGCAGGCTCGGCGTCCATCAGCTGGTCAGGGCCGGCACCTGGGCCGGGTCAGCGCCAGGCGTCGTCGCCGAAGCCGAGGGTCACCGGGCCGCGGCGGGTGCCGGCCACGGTTTCGGACGGCAGCACGTCGTCCAGGAACGCGTACTCCGGGCTGCGGGTCCGCGCGTGCCACTGCGCGATCTCGTGCCAGCCCGGGGCGGCCAGCGCGCCGCCGAAGTGCTGGACCGACAGGCTCGCCGTCAGGCACGCGAACCGCAGCCGCTCCACCAGCGGCCAGCCCGTCAGCGTCGCGGCCACGAACCCGGCGCCGAACACGTCGCCCGCGCCCGTCGCGTCGAGCACGTCGACCGGCAGCGCCGGGACCGCCGCCGTCTCGCCGGTCGTCCCGTCCACCGCCAGCACCCCCTCGCCGCCGCGGGTGATCACCGCGATCGGGACCAGCTCCGCCAGCCGGGCCAGCGCCGCCTCGGGCGTGTCCGTGCGGGTGTAGCGCATCGCCTCGATCTCGTTCGGCACGAACGCGTGGCAGCACCCCAGCTGCTCCAGCAGCGCCGGCGACCAGGCCTCGGACGGGTCCCAGCCGACGTCGGCGAACACCAGGCTGCCCGACTGGTGCGCGCTGTGCACCCATTCGGCGGTGTCGAGGCCGATGTGCGCCACCGTCGCCCGGCTCGGCGGCGGCGAACCGGCGAGCTCCGCGACCGGGACGGGCGGCGGGTGGCCGTGGGTGACCATCGCGCGGTCGTCCGCGTAGGCCAGCGAGACCGTCACCGGCGAATGCCACTCCGGGAACCGCCGCGACCGCGACAGGTCGATGTGCTCCTGGCGGGCCAGCACGTCCCAGCAGTAGCGCCCGTAGACGTCGGTGCCGAACGCCGCCGCCAGCGACGTCCGCAGGCCGAGCCGGCTCAGCGCGACGGCGAAGTTCGCGATCCCGCCCGGCCCCGAGCCCATGCCGCCCGTCCACACCTCGGTGCCCGGCGCCGGCGGGCGTTCGAGCCCGGTGAAGACCAGGTCGAAGAACAGCAGGCCGGACAGGAAGACGTCGACTTCGGGGGTGGGCTCAGCCGGCACGGGCGCCTCCACGGCGATCACTCGGGTGGTCGGCCCGAGCCTGCGTCAGCGAACGGAGAATCGCAAGAGCTGGGCCGTTTCGGCCACGGATTGCGTGCTCCCGGCTGCTAGGGTCGGCGAATGCGGCACGGCTGTGACTCGAACGAGCGAAGCGGCCGCCCATGAGGCTGGCGATCCTCGGCGGCGGCGGGTTCCGCGTGCCGCTGGTGCACGGGGCGCTGCTGGCCGGCGGCGAGGTCACCGAGCTCGTCCTGCACGACGTCGACGCCGGGCGCCTCGCGGCGATCGAACGGGTCCTGGCCGAGCAGGCGGACGGCGTCGCGGACGCGCCACGGGTCCGCACCACCACCGACCTCGCCACCGCGGTGTCCGATGTGGACTTCGTGTTCTCGGCCATCCGCGTCGGCGGCCTGCGCGGCCGCCGGCTGGACGAGCGGATCGCGCACGCGGAAGGCGTGCTGGGCCAGGAAACCGCCGGCGCGGGCGGGATCGCCTACGGACTCCGGACGGTCCCGGTCGCGGTCGCCCTCGCGCGGCTGGTCGGCGAGCTGGCGCCGCGCGCGTGGGTCATCAACTTCACCAACCCCGCGGGGCTGGTCACCGAAGCGATGGCCGCGCACCTCGGCGGCCGGGTGATCGGCATCTGCGACTCGCCGGTCGGGCTCTGCCGCCGCGTCGGCCGGGCGCTCGGGATCGACGCGGCGGCGGCGAAGTTCGACTACGCGGGGCTCAACCACCTCGGCTGGCTCCGCTCGGTGCGGGTCGGCGGCGAGGACGTCCTGCCGCGGCTGCTGGCCGACTCCGCCGCGTGCGAGTCGTTCGAGGAGGGCCGGCTCTTCGGCGCGGACTGGCTGCGCACGCTCGGCGCGATCCCCAACGAATACCTGCATTACTACTACTTCGCCCGCGAGGCCGCGGGTTCGGAGTCGCGCGGGGCGTTCCTCCTCGAGCAGCAACGCGGTTTCTACGCGGAGCCTTCGCTGGCTTCGTGGGAACGCACGCGCCTGGAACGCGAAGCGACGTACATGGCCGAAACGCGCGAAGGGGAGCGTGACGACCTCGAAGGCGGCGGCTACGAGAAGGTCGCGCTGGCCTTGATGCGCGCCCTCGCGCACGGCGAACGCACGACGCTGATCCTCAACGTCCGCAACGGTTCCGCCCTGCCAGGCGTGCCGGGTGACGCGGTCGTCGAGGTCCCGTGCGTGGTCGACGCCGGCGGCGCCCGCCCGCTCGCCACCGGGCCCCTCGCCGACCACGCGCTCGGCCTGGTGACGACGGTCAAGGCCGTCGAGCGGGCCGTGATCGAAGCGGCGACGACGGGTTCGCGGGCGGCGGCGCTGCGGGCGTTCGCGCTGCACCCGCTGGTCGGCTCGGTGCCGGTCGCCCGGCGGCTGCTCGACGCCTACGCCGCCGCGCACCCGGAACTCGCTTATCTCGCCTAGACCGCCGCCATCGCGTTGAACTCCGCTTCGGCTTCCCGCTCGGTGTAGACCTGCCATGCCCGTTCGGCGATGTCGTCCGGATCGAGCGTGCCCACGCTGAAGCCGTGGTCCTGCGCGGTGAACGCGCGGTGGATGTCGCCGCGTTCGATGAGGCCGCCGATGGTGAGGATCCCGGCGTGGACGCCCGTTTCGCGCAGGGCTTCGTGCAGCGTGAGCACGTACATCCGCAGCGCCGCCGACGCCGGGGCGAGGCTGCCGAGCATCGGCATCGGGTACTTGCCGCTCAGGCCACCGGCGAAGAGCAACGACCCCGAGCCGCGCTTCACCAGGCCCGGCAGCACGGCTTCGACCAGTTGCGCCGCCGGGCGCACGACGGAATCGAACGTGGCGCGCAGGGTGCCGGCACCGGCTTCGGTGAGCGGCGTGATGCCCGGGCCCGCCGTGGCGTCGGCCGGCCCGAAGTACACCGTGTCGATCTCGCCGGCGTCGGCGGTGATGCGGACGAGCACGTCGCGGAGCCCGTCTTCGTCGGTGACGTCGGCCGTGTAGGTGCGGGCATCGATCCCGGCCAGGGACGCGCGGTAACTCGCGTGCCGCGTGTCGGTGCGGGAAACCAGCGCGGTCGTGAAGCCTTCGCGGCCGAACCGGTGGGCGATCGACAGGCCCAGTCCGGGGCCGGCCCCCAGGACGGCGAGCACTTTTGGCAAAGCAACCTCCTCAAGTTGAGTACACTCTCAACTTAGCCACAACTTGAGGAGGACGTCAACTTACTGCTTGTGTCCACATAGGACACCACGCGGGTGAGGCCGTCCGGGCGGTTTCCGGCGTCCGGACGGGTTTCCCGTGGTCGACCGCCTTCCGCGATGCCGGGAGGGGCGCCCATCATCGGCGGCATGACCGCTGTCTACCCCGCCGAGAAGGACCACCCCGCCGTCCCGATGGGGGAGGTCTACGCCGGGCACCCGCCGATGTCCCGGATCGCGTTCCCCAGCGGGCACGAAGGCTGGCTGGTGACCCGCTACGACGACGTCCGCACGGTCTTCTCCGACCCGCGGTTCAGCCGCAACCTGCTGTACCCGGGTGCGCCGTGCCTGATCGAGCCGGGCGATTTCTCGACCGGCGAGCACAGCATCCTGAACCTGGACCCGCCCGACCACACGCGCCTGCGGCGGCTGTCGGCGCAGGCGTTCACCGTCCGCCGGATCGCCGCGCTGCGGCCGCGGATCCAGGAGATCGCCGACGAGCTCGTCGACGCGATGATCGCGCACGGGCCGCCGGCGAACCTGGTCGAGGCGTTCGCCTTCCCGTTGCCGACGCTGGTCATGTGCGAGCTGCTCGGCGTCCCGTTCGCCGGCCGCGCGCGGTTCGCGCGGTGGTCGCGCGTGATCGTGACGCCGATGCAGCACGCGCCCGCCGACGTCGAGCAGGCCCGCCGCGACGGCGCCGAGGACATGGCCGCGCTGGTGGCGGAGAAGCGCGCCCGGCCCGCGGACGACTTCCTGAGCGCGCTGGTGCACGCCCGCGACGAGGACGGCGACCGGCTCACCGAGCCGGAGCTGATCGACCTGGCCACCCAGCTGCTGCTCGCCGGCCACGAGACGACGGTCAGCCTGATCGGCTGCGGGATCGTCCTGCTGAGCCGGCACCCGGAGCAGCTGGCGGCGTTGCGTGCCGATCCCGCGCTGACGCCGGGGGCGGTCGAGGAGATCATGCGCTACGACGGCCCGGTCGACTCGTCCCTGCTGCGCGTCGCGCTGGAGGACGTCACGCTGAGCGGGGTGCTGGTGCGCCGCGGGGAGGCGGTGCTGGCGCACGTCGGGGCCGCGAACCGGGACGAGAACGCGTTCCCGCCGGCGGCGGCGTTCGACATCCGCCGGAAGGACGCACCGCAGCTCGGCTTCGGGCACGGCATCCACTTCTGCTTGGGCGCGGCACTCGCCCGGCTCGAAGGCGAGATCGCGCTGCGGGCGCTGCTGGACCGGCTGCCGGGGCTGGACCTGGCGGTACCGTGGGAGACGATCACCTGGCGGCCGCCGCTGTCGGTGCGCGGGCCGGAGGAGGTGCCGGTGACCTGGCGGGGGTGAGCCTGCGCCGAATGCCCGTTCCCATTGACTCCGGCGGCCGAGCCGCGCCGGGCGGCACTGCTCCACTCGGGTAGAACCTGTTCCAGTTTAAGGTCGTGCCGGAGACCATGACCCTCGCCGTTCCCGCGAGCGAGGAGTCGCCATGGATGCCGACCTGACCCGCCGCCAGCTCCTCCGCGGCAGCGCCGCCGGGGTGGGCCTCGCCGTCACCGCCGGGCTCGCGGCTCCGGCCGCCGCGGCGCCGGCGGGGGAGTACGACGTCGTCGTGGTCGGCTCCGGCGCCGCCGGCATGACCGCGGCCTTGGCCGCGGCCAAACGCGGGCTGAGCGTCGTCGTGCTCGAGAAGGCGCCGACCTTCGGCGGGTCCGCGGCCCGGTCCGGGGCCGGCATCTGGATCCCCAACAACCAGGTGCTGCTCGCCGCGGGCGTCCCGGACACGCCCGCGAAGGCCGCGCAGTACCTCGCCGCCGTCGTCGGCCCGGACGTGCCGGCCGCGCGTCAGGAGGCCTTCCTGCGCAACGGCCCGGCGATGATCTCGTTCGTCCTGGCCAACAGCCCGCTGCGGTTCCGCTTCATGGAGGGCTACAGCGACTACTACCCGGAGCTGCCGGGCGGGCTGCCGAACGGCCGGTCGATCGAGCCGGACCAGTTCGACGGGAACCTGCTCGGTGCCGAGCTGGCGAACCTGAACCCGCCCTACCTCGCCACCCCGCCCGGGCTCGTCGTCTTCAGCGCCGACTACAAGTGGCTGAACCTGGCCCTGGTGAACGCCAAGGGTGCCGCGGTCGCCGCCGAGTGTCTCGCCCGCGGCACCGCTGCCGCGCTGGCCGGGCAGAAGCCGCTCACCATGGGGCAGTCGCTCGCCGCCGGCCTGCGCGTGGGCCTGCAGCGGGCGAACGTCCCGGTGCTGCTCAACACCCCGCTCGTCGACCTGAACGTCGAAAACGGCGCGGTGACCGGGGTGGTGACGCCGAGCGGGCTGGTGCGGGCCCGGCGCGGGGTGATCGTCGGCTCCGGCGGGTTCGAGCACAACGCGGCGATGCGCGCGCAGTACCAGCGGCAGCCGATCGGCACCGACTGGACCGTCGGCGCGAAGGAGAACACCGGCGACGGCCACCGCGCCGGGCAGCGGGCCGGCGCCGCGCTCGACCTGATGGACGACGCCTGGTGGGGCCCGGCCCTCCCGACCCCGGGCGACCCGTACTTCTGCCTGGCCGAGCGGACCCTGCCCGGCGGGCTGATCGTGAACCAGGCCGGGCAGCGGTTCGTCAACGAAGCCGCGCCCTACAGCGACGTCGTGCACACCATGTACGACAAGAACCCGGCGGCCCCGGACATCCCGGCCTGGCTGATCGTCGACCAGAACTACCGCAACCGGTACCTCTTCCGCGACATCGCGCCGCTGCTGCCGTTCCCGGACGCCTGGTACAGCGCGGGCGCGGTCTTCAAGGCGTCGAGCGTCCAGGGCCTGGCCACGCAGATCGGCGTGCCGTCCGCCGTCTTGAAGTCCACTGTGGACCGCTTCAACGGCTTCGCCCGCGCCGGCGCCGACCCCGACTTCCGCCGCGGCGCGAGTGCGTACGACCACTACTACACGGACCCGTCGGTGGCCCCGAACTCCTGCCTGGCCCAGCTGAAGCAGGCGCCGTACTACGCGCTGCGGCTGGTCCCCGGCGACCTCGGCACGAAGGGCGGCATGCGCACGGACGCCCGGGCGCGCGTGCTGCGCCCGGACGGCTCGGTGATCCCCGGCCTGTACGCGGCGGGCAACGCGAGCGCGGCGGTGATGGGCCACAGCTACGCCGGCGCGGGGTCGACCATCGGCCCCGCGATGACGTTCGGCTACATCGCCGCGAACGACGTCTAGAACTCCTTTTCCACCAGCGGGAGCACCTCGGTGCCGAGCAGTTCGATGGCCCGCATGACTTCGGCGTGCGGGACACCGGACCAGTCCATCTGCATGGCGTACCGGTCCGCGCCGGTGAGCTTGCCGACCGCGATCAGGCGTTCGGCGATCTCCTGCGGGCTGCCGACGAACAACGCGTTCGCGTCGCGGGTGAACTCGTCGTACTCCGCGCGGGTCGGGACCGCCCAGCCGCGGGCGCGGGCGCCGTACTTCATCGTCTCGAGCCAGTACGGGTAGAAGACTTCCTTGGCGTCCTGGGACTTCTCGGCGATGAAGCCGATCGCGCCCATGGTGACGTGCAGGTCCTGCTGTTCGCCCGCTTCCCCGGCGCGGCGATAGAGGTCGACGAGCGGGGCGAAGCGCTCGGGCTGTCCGCCGATCACCGCGTACACCACCGGCAGGCCGAGCAGGCCGGCGCGGATCGACGACTCGGGGTTGCCGCCGGTGCCGACCGAGATGCGCAGGCGCTCCCCGTACGGCCGGGGCAGGATCCGCGCGTTCTCCAGCGGCGGCCGGAACTTGCCGGACCAGGTCAGCGGGTCTTCGCGGTCGATGCGCAGGAGCAGCGCGAGCTTCTCCTCGAAGAGCTCGTCGTAGTCGCCGAGGTCGTTGCCGAACAGCGGGAACGACTCGGTGAACGACCCGCGCCCGGCGAGCAGCTCGGCGCGGCCGTGACTGAGCTGGTCGAGCGTGGTGAACTGCTGGTAGAGGCGGACCGGGTCCTCGGTGCTCAGCACGGTGACGGCGGAGCTCAGGGTGATCTGGTTCGTCACGCTCGCGGCGGCGGCCAGCACCGTGCCGGGGTTCGAGATCGCGTACTGGTCGAGGTGGTGCTCGCCGAGGCCGTAGAAGCCCAGGCCCAGCTCGTCGGCGAGCTTGATCCGCTCGAGGGTGTTGGCCAGCGTCCGCGCGACGGTGGGCTGGTCGCCGGTGCGCGGGTCCGGCGCGCGGTCGCCGAAGCTGTAGATGCCGAGTTTCATACAACGCTCAACTACTTTGGGGGCGGATTCGTTCCCTCACCCGAACCGGGCCTGGATGGCCTCGAGGTTCTTCTCCGACAGCTGCAGCGCGGCGTCGCGGAGGCTGAGGCCGTCGAGCGTGGCGACCTCGAACATGCCGGTCACCAGGCCGCGCATCCGGGCGCGGACCTTGCCGAAGGCTTCCTCGGCGTCCGCGCCGACGTCGCCGAACAGCGTCCACCACCACCAGGAGTTGGTCGCCGAGTTGGCGACGAAGTCCGGCACCACGCGGATCCCGCGCCGGTCGAGGAGCTCCTCGGCGTCCGGGGTGACCGGCAGGTTCGCGGCCTCGACGATGAGGTGCGCGCCGATCTTGGCCTGGTTGTCGGCGTCGATGCAGTAGGAGATCGCCGCCGGCACCAGCACCTCGGCCGGCACGTCCAGCCACGCTTCCGGGGGCAGCAGCTCGTCGCCGGGCTTGAGGTTGTCGCGGTCGATGCCGCCGAAGCGGTCGCGGTGCCGGAGCAGGTTTTCGACGTCGAGCCCGTCCGGGTTGGCGACCACCCCGCGCACGTCCGAGACGCCGACGACACGCAGCCCGGCGTCGGCGAGGAAGCGGGCGGTGGCGCCGCCCATCGCGCCGAACCCCTGGAGCACCACCCGGTTCGGCCGGCCGGCCATGCCGAGCAGCTCGAGCCCGGTGAGCGTGGCCTGCGCGACGCCGAGGCCGCCGACCAGCTCGTCGAGCCCCAGGCCGCCGACCTCGATCCGGAAGGCCTCCGCGAGCCGGGCGGTCGCCGCGTCGCGGTCTTCGAGCAGCGGGTAGACGGCCTGGACCGGGCTGAGCAGGCCGATTTCGGCGATGACGCCGTCGATGACGTCCTGGCGCAGGCCCAGGTCCTCACCCATGGTCCAGTATTGCTCGATGAGCGGCCGCATGGCGTGCAGGTACCGGGCGACGACGTCGCGGGCGCGCTCGTCGTAGGGGTCGAAGTCGATACCGCCCTTGGCGCCGCCGAGGGGGATGTAGCGGCCGTCGGGGTCGTAGTTGAGGCCTTCCTTGAGCGTCATGCTGCGGGCCAGGCCGCGGACCTCGAACAGCGAGCAGCCGCGGCGCATCCGCAGCCCGCCGCTGGCGACGCCGCGCACGAGCCGGTCGATCACCAGGTAGCCGCGGCACCCGGTGACGGGGTCGGTCCACGCCACTTCGAGCAACGCCGTTCCGCTCATCGCCCCTCCTGATCCCCCGGTCAACACCCGAGCTCGTGCGCCATCGCCTGGGCGACCCACCGCTCGCAGTCCCCGGTGGTGACCGTGCCCTGCCGGGCGACGACCTGGACGGCGAGCCCGTCGAGCAGCGCGGTCAGCCGCCACGCGGCGCCGTGCGGATCGGGGCACCGGAAGGTCCCGGCCCCGACACCCTCCGCGATCAGCGCGACGACGGCGTCCCGCCACCGCAGGTCGAGCCGCTGCAGCACGGCCCGCAGGGCGGCGTCGCGCATCGCGGCGGCGCCGGCTTCGATCCACAGCGGCCAGTTGTCGTGCTTGGTGGGCCCGTACAGGGCGAGAACGGCGCGCAGCCGCTTGTCGGCGGGGCCGCTTTTGCCGAGCTCGTGGTCCAGCTTGCCCAGTTCGTGCTCGGCGGCCTGCCGGAAGGCTTCGATGACGAGCGTTTCGAGGGTCCCGAAGTGGTAGAAGATCAGCGCGGTGCTGACGTCGAGTGAGTGAGCGACATCGGCGGCCCGCACCCCGGCGATCCCCCGGGACCGGATCTGCGCGAGAGCGGCCCGCACGATCTCGTCCCGCCGCACGGCGACGGCCTTCCGCATCATGCGGTCACCGTACCGAGGGGGATGGGTGCGTGGGAGGCGCCGAATGTGGGTTCCTCGGCCTGTGCGGACAGTCAGGAGCGCAGGTGAGGATGGGTGACCCTCGCGGCAGCCGAGCCTGTGCCGCGCTGTGAGGTCACTATGAGGTCGCTGTGCATCGGCCCGCGCACGCTGCGGACACGGCGTCCCTGTGGTGATCTGGACCGGTGGCGATCAAGTTTCCCCGCACCGCGCTGACGGCCGCGGCGGCGTTGCTGGTCCTGGGGACCGGGCTGGTCCTCGGCACCGGCACGACCGCCGACGACGCCTACGCCGCGGGCGCGATCACCACCACTCCCGTCCCCACCACCCCCACCGCAGCCCCGGCGAAGCCCGCCGCGTCCCCGGTCGGTGCGCTGTTCGCGAACGGAAGCCACTTCTGCACGGCGAGCGTCGTCCACTCGACGGCGGGCGACCTCGTCCTCACCGCCGCGCACTGCGTCCGGGACGGCATGACCTTCGCCCCCGGCTACCACGACGGCGTCGCGCCGTTCGGACAGTGGGCGGTGACCTCGGTGGCCGTCGCCGGTGGCTGGACGTCGTCGAACGATCCCGATCTGGATTTCGCGTTCCTGACCGTCCGGCAGGCCGGAAACCCCGCCTCGCTGGAAAGCCTCACCGGCGCGAACGTGCTCGGCACGAATCGCGGATTCGAGCACCGGATCACCCTCACGGGCTACCCCGACACGACCGATTCCCCGGTGGTCTGCGCCGGCGACACGACGCGTTCCGACACTTATCAGCTGCGCGTGGCGTGCCCCGGTTTCCCGGACGGAACCAGCGGCGGGCCGTGGGTCACCGACGGCGCCGTCATCGGCGTGATCGGCGGTTACCAGCTCGGCGGCGACACCCCGGACGTTTCCTACAGCGCCTATTTCGACGACGACATCGCGAAGCTGTACGCCTCGGTCACGGGCTGAAAACGCGAACCGGGCCCGTGTCCCTGGCGGAGGACACGAGCCCGTTCACCTCTCGTCAACCCTCAGCAGGTCACGATGAGCCCGGTGAGCGCCGAGCACGTCTTCGACGCGCTGTCGTTGGCGGCATTGGGATCCGCGGGCGAACTCGCCGTCCGCTTCGCCGTCGTGGTGTACGAACCGAGCGCGAGCAGGCCGCCGTTCACCGAGAACTTCGGCGTCGCCGACGTGCCGCTGGCCAGCGAAGCAACGTCACAGTTCACGGTCCGGGTGCCGCTGACGTGGGTGCAGCCGCTGCCGCTGGCGAACGACAGACCGGCCGGATACGTGGCCACGACCCGGGTTCCGGTCGCCGCGGCCGGGCCGTTGTTCGTCACGGTCACCGTGTAGTCGATGCGCGCGTTCAGCCCGCCGTGCCCGGTGGCGCCCAGCGCGACCTTGACGTCCGCCTGCGTGGACGGCTCGGCGACGGTGATCACGGGGCCGTCGAGGGTTTCGAAGGAGTAGTTGTCCCCGACGAACTGGTGCTGCAGCGTGAACTGCCCCGGCGTCGCGGTGTCCTTGACGCGCAAGGTCCACACCGTGGTCTTCGTGCCGCCCGCCTCGAGGTCGCCGAAGGCGGCGCGGTAGCTGCTGCCGGCCTGGAAACAGCCGACCGCCGTGGTGTTGGTGCAGGACACGATGTCGGCGACGTCGACGATCGCGGTCGGCGTGCCGTAAATGGCGCCCTTCGCGAAAGTCACCGTGAAATCGCGGTCGTTGTGAATGGTTTGCGTGACCGTGAACGTCTGTCCCGGAAGTACCGTGGTGGGACTGACTTCGACGGAACTGGTGGGCGTGTCCGCCTGCGCGGCGGGGGCGATTGCGATGAACGCCGTGGCCAGTGCGGCCACCGAAGACAGGATCGTGGTCCGTCGCCAGCTTCTTTGCATAGTCGTCATCTCGCTGTTCCGGTCCGGGAATGCCGCTCTGACTGATGGTGCATTGGGGTCTTTTCTGGACAGCCGACGCTGATCAGTCGTCGCACTCCCGGAATTCGTTACCGCCATCCGGACGCGTTGCGGGGCCGCCGTCAGGAGGGACGCCAGCGGCCGTTCATCTCACCCGGCCGCGGCGGCGGGCCCGGCAGATCCGGACCTTTCGCCGACAACCCCTCGACGAGCAGCGCGAGGTACCGGTGGCGCAGCTCCGACGTCCGGTCCTGGTCGTCGACGCGGATGGCGGCGCAGCACTCGAGGATCATGCCGATGTCCTCGGCGACGGCGTCCGCGCGCAGCCGCCCGGACGCGTGCGCCCGCTCGACCAGGTGCTTGGTCAGCTCGCCCGCCCGCCGCGCGTCCCGGCCCATCTCGGGGGTCGGGGTGAACGTGCCGGCGAGGTGGACGGTCAGGGAGTGCACGTCGAGTTCGACGACCCGGGCGAGGAACCCGGTCAGCGCCGCCCAGCCGTCCGGCTCCTCCGCGGCGACTTCGGCCTCGCCGATGTACATGAGCAGGCCGTCGTGGCAGATCTTGCAGAGCAGGGCTTCCTTGCTGGGGTAGCGGCGGTAGAGCGCGCTGATGCCGACGCCGGCGCGTTCGGCGACCTGCGAGATCGGGGCCTTCGGATCGCCGAGGAAGACGTGCCGGGCGGCGTCGAGGATCACGAGGTTGTTGCGGGCGGCCTGACCGCGGCGGCCGGGCAGGGCGGTGTCTGTCTCGCGCATCCGCCGAGATTACCACTGGAACGGATCGTTCCGGTCTGATACAGTTCGGAACGAAGCATTCCGTTCCACCCTTCCGAGGAGTTCACCATGACGGTCCCCGCCCTCCGCCCGTTCCGCGTCGAGATCCCGCAGGCCGCCCTCGCGGACCTGGAGAGCCGCCTGCGCGGGGCGCTGTGGCCGGACGAGCTGCCCGCCGAGTACGGCGTCACGAACGAGCGGGTCCGCGCGCTGGCCGAGTACTGGCTGGAGAAGTTCGACTGGCGGGCGTTCGAGGCGCGGCTGAACGCGTACCCGCAGTTCGTGGCGGAGATCGACGGCGAGGAGATCCACTTCCTGCACGTCCGCTCGTCGCGGGAGGACGCGACGCCCCTGGTGCTGACGCACGGCTGGCCGGGCTCGATCGTGGAGTACCTGGACGTGATCGGCCCGCTGACCGAGCCGGCGTCGGCCGATGAGCCGGCGTTCCACCTGGTCATCCCGTCCCTGCCGGGCTTCGGCTTCTCGGGTCCGACCCGCTCGGCGGGCTGGGACACCCACCGCACGGCGGCGGCGTGGGCCGAGCTGATGAGCCGGCTGGGCTACGAGAAGTACGGCGCGGTCGGCAACGACGGCGGGTCGATGATCTCGCCGGAGATCGGGCGGCTCGCGCCGGAGAAGGTCGTCGGCGTGCACGTCACGCAGCTGTTCTCGTTCCCGTCGGGCGACCCGGCGGAGATGGCGGACCTGAGCGAGGCCGACCAGGCCGCGCTGGCGCACCTGCAGTGGTTCTCGGAGAACATGTTCTCGTTCAACATCCTGCACAGCCAGCAGCCGCACACGCTGGCGTTCGCGCTGACGGACTCGCCGCTGGGCCTGCTGGCGTGGAACGCCCAGCTGTTCGGCGAGCACCTGGACCCGGAGTTCGTGGTGGCGAACGTGGCGCTGTACTGGCTGACCCGCACGGGCGGCTCGTCGATCCGCTTCTACTACGAGAACGCCCGCGCGACGGCGCACCCGGAGGGCCCGACGACGGTCCCGACGGCCCTGGCGATGTTCAAGGGCGACTTCCAGTCGATCCGCAGGTTCGCCGAGCGCGACCACGCGAACATCGTCAGCTGGAACACCTACGACGTCACGGCGACCGGCGGCGGCCCCCGCGACGCGGCGGGCCACTACGCGGCGCACGAAGCCACGGAGGTCCTGGTGGCGGACATCCGCAAGTTCTTCGCGGGCGTACAGGCCGGCTGGCCGGTTCTCGAGGCCGCCCACGAAGCCCTGCGCGCGGCGATCGCGGGCGTGACGGACTGGTCGGCCCCCACGCCGTGCGCGGAGTGGAACGTCACCCAGGTCCTCCAGCACGCGGCAGGAGACCAGCTCGGCTACGCGGCGGCGATCACCGGAACGGGCGGCCCGGACTTCAACCCGTTCGCCCCCTCGGGTTCGCTTTCGGTGACGGCCTCGGAGTTCCTGGAGCCCACCCTGGCGGCGGCGACCGCAGCGTTCGCAACGGTGTCCCGGGACGCCGAGGCGGTCCCGACCCCGTTGCCCCAGGGAGCCCTCCCGGCCCCGGTAGCGGTCGGAGCGGCAGCATTGGACGCGGCGGTCCACGCATGGGACATCGCGGTGGCAACGGGCCAGAAGTCCCCGCTGACGCCGGCATTGGCGGCTCACCTCCTCCCGGTGGCCCACCAGCTGGCAGAGCCCCTGCGAGGCTTCGCATACGCCCCGGCGCTGAACCCGTCCCCGGCCGACGACGCAGTGGCAACGCTGCTGAGGTACCTGGGCCGCAACCCCGAGTGGACGGCTTGAGCCTGAGCGGGGGAGCAGAAGTGCCGGGAGCCGCAGCGGCGGCGCCCGGCACTCCCGCATGCGCACCCCTCGCGCTCGCAGCTTTCGCGCCCGCGCCTCATCGGTACCCGCGCCGCCTACGTCCGCTTCCTCCGCGCTGGCGCTTTCGGTGAGCACGTGACCCGCACCCGCACCCGCCGCCCGCCGCCCGCCGCTTCGCTCGACCCTGCGCCCTTCCCGCCCGCGCCCTCCGCCCCCCCGCGCCTTCCCCGCCCGCGCCCGCCGCACCGGCACCCTCTGCACCGCCGTCCCCCGCCCCGGCTTCGCTCCACCCGAGCCCCCGACCCAGACCCCGCCCGCGCCCGCCGCACCGCCTTCGCCCGCACCGTTCGCACCCGCGGCCTCCGCGCCCGCTCCTTTTGCCCCACAGCCCTCGGCCGCGTCGCCTCCCCGCCGCACCAGGCTCCAGGCGGCGCACCCACCCGACCTGCCCGAACGAGCCGCCGTCAGCGCGAAGCAGAACCAAAACCCCAACCCACCACTAGCCTCCAAACCATGACGGCATCGGTCACCTCGCCCGACGGGACGGTCATCGGCTACGAAACCCTCGGCGACGGCCCACCGATGGTCCTCGTCCACGGCACCGGTGCCGACCACACCCGCTGGGCTGCCGTCCGGGATCGGCTCGCCCAGCGCTATCGCCTCCACCTCGTCGACCGGCGCGGGCGGGGACTCAGCCGAGCCGAAGCCGCCGACTACGACATCCGGCGCGAAGGCGAAGACATCGCCGCCGTGGCCGAAGCCGCCGGGGGCGATGTCTATCTCCTTGCGCACTCCTACGGTGCCCTCTGCGCCCTGGAAGCCGCGCGGACCACCGAAGCCGTCAGCCGGCTGGTCGCCTACGAACCGCCTCGGCCGGAGCCCGGCGGGTCGGTTGTCGGGCCCGAGGCGCGGCGCCGGATGCGGGCGGCCGACGATCCCGAGCAGATCCTCGAAATCTTCCTTCGGGAGGCGCTCCGGGTGGACGTCGAGGCCATGCGCCGCACCCCCGTCTGGGGCTCGCGGGTGGCCGCCGCGCACACGATCCCCCGGGAACTGGACGTCGTCGAAAACATGGTCTTCGATGCGCGGCTCAGTGAGATCGCCATTCCCGTCCGGCTGTTCGCCGGCACCGAAAGCCCCGGCTACCTCCGGCTGGCCGCCCACGCCGTTGCCGAACTGATCCCCGCCGCCGACGTCGTGGCGATGCGCGGCCAAGCCCACCAGGCCATGGACTTCGACCCCGGCCAGTTCACCGAGGCGGTGTTCGCGTTCGGTCCGGCGTGAGACCGCGGCGGTGCGCCCACGCCGCCACCTCCGTCCGGTTCGCCAGGCCCAGCTTCGCCAGCACGCTGCGGACGTGGCTCTCCACCGTCCGCTCCGACACCACGAGCCGCTGAGCTATCTGGCGGTTGCTCAACGGCTCGGCCACCAGCGTCACGATCTCGCGCTCCCGGCCGGTCAGCGGGTCGGCCTCGGCGCGGACCCGGTCGAGGAGCGCCGCCGCGTTCCGGACCCAGCCGGGCATGCCGAGCCGGCGGGCTTCGTCGGCCGCCTGGCGGGCCAAGGTTTCCGCGCGGGCCAGTTCGCCGAGCGCCGCCAGTTCGGCCGCCAAGCGGACGCGGTTGTGCACGACGTACGGCCGCGCGCCGAGCCGGGTGTCCCAGGCGATCGCCTCCTCGAACAACGGCACCGCCTCCGCGTGCTGCCCGAGGATCGCCGCCAGGCGACCGGCCCAGCTGCTGGAGCAGTCGCTGCAGAACGTGCCCGCCCCGCCCGAGCCGACCGGGGACGCGCCGGCCACCTGCTTGGCCAGCCATTCCGCCGTTTCGACGTCCTCGAACGCCTCCAGCAGCGGCAGCAGGTTCGGCCCGATTCCGGGTGCCTGCCCGATGAAGTCGGGGTCGCGCAGGCGGGGACGCAGGGCGTCGTACTCCGCCCACGCCTCGTCGCGGCGGCCGGTGACCAGCGCGCTCAGCGGCCGGGAGATGACCGTGATCGGCAACGGCGGGGCGATCGCCAGCAGCTCCTCGTAGCCGTCCGGGAGCTCCGCCGGGTCGCCGACCACCTCCGCCAGCTGCTGGGCGAACGCGAACGACATCCCGACCGCCGACCGGTCCTCGGCCAGTTCCGCCTCGGCGAGCTCGCGCGCCAGCCGGTTCTGCGTGCGGGCTTCGGCGAACGCGCCGCGGTAGGCCGCGACCGAGGCCCGCAGCCGCAGCTCGTGCCAGCGCACGAGCGGCAGCCGGGTCGTCGCCGCCAGCGCCGCGATCGCGGCCAGCTCGGTGTCGACGACCGGGATCGTGCCGACTTCGAACGCCGCGTCCAGCCGCCACTTGTGCCCCCACAGCGCCACCAGCGGCCGGGCGGGGCCGCCGAGGGACACCGCGAGCGCGCCCAGCCGCAGCCGCTCGGCCAGCGGGAGTTCGAACGGCCGGATCTTCATCCGGGCGCGGACGGCGTCGAGCACCGCCTCCTGGTCACCGGAGAGCTCGGCCAGCGCCAGCGCTTCGGCGGCGGTGCCGACGGCCTCGGTCGCCCGCCCGTAGTCGGCGGTGACGGCCGCCGACTGGGCCAGGAGCTTCGCGCGCACGGCCGGGTCGGCATCGGGCCCGATCGCGGCCAGCGCGGACGCCGTCAGCTCGGCCATCCCGGGCAGCAGGTCGGGCGCCGACG
>NZ_JBSGJD010000019.1:0-61196 GCF_053605405.1 Amycolatopsis sp. NPDC003861 | reverse complement strand
GCCGCACCCCGGATTCCGGGGTGCGGCAGCGGGTTCGTGTCCGGGGGACTGTGCATGTTCGAAGGCTTCACGCTGGAGCGCGTCCACGTCGGCGACGTGACGCTGCGGGTGCGTCACGGCGGCTCCGGGCCGCCGATCCTGCTGGTGCACGGGCATCCGCGGACGCACACGACGTGGCACCAAGTCGCCCCGCGGCTCGCCGAGCGGTTCACCGTCGTGTGCCCGGACACCCGTGGCTACGGTGAGTCCACCAAGCCGCCGACGGACGAAGATCACACGCCCTACAGCAAACGCGTCATGGCGGCGGACTGCGTCGCGCTGATGCGGCACCTCGGGCACGACGAATTCTTCGTGGCGGGCCACGACCGCGGCGCCTACGTGGCCACGCGCCTGGCGCTCGACCACCCGGACGTGATCCGCGGCGCGGCGATCCTCGACGCCGTCCCGATCGCCGAGGCCCTGGACCGCTGCGACGCGCGGTTCGCGCGCGAGTGGTACCACTGGTTCTTCTTCGCCCAGCCGGAAAAACCCGAGCGGGTGATCACCGCCGACCCCGACGCCTGGTACGACGTCGGCACGCGCAATGCCCCCGAGCGGCTCGGTGCGGAGAACTTCGCCGATTTCCACCGCGCGATCCACGACCCGGCCACGGTCACCGCGATGCTCGAGGACTACCGCGCCGGCCTGGGCGTCGACCGCGCCCACGACGACGCCGACCGCGCCGCCGGCCGGCGGATCACCTGCCCCACCCTGGTGCTCTGGTCGAGCGACGACGACCTGGAAGACCTCTACGGTGATGTCTTGGCCGTCTGGCGGCCGTGGGCGACCGACCTGCGCGGGCACGCGATCAAGTCCGGCCACCACGTCGCCGAGGAGAACCCGGAGGCCCTTGCGGCCGCGCTGGGTGCGTTCTTCGGCGGGCTTCAGCGGTAGCGGGAGGCGAGTTCCGGGCGCTGCCCGCCGAAAGCGGCGAGGTCGGCCCGGAAGACGGCGTCGAGCAGGCCGGCGTCCTCGACCCCCGGGGCGGTGACGACCTCCCCGAGTTCGAAGCCGCGCAGGGACGCGGTGACGACGTCGGCGGCGGTCATCCGGGGCACCGCGCTGAGGTCGAGGCCCTGCCGCTCGTGGAATTCGGTGGCGACGACACCCGGGCACAGCACCTGCACCCGGACGCCGGTGCCTTCGAGCTCGGCGTTCAGGGTCTGGGACAGGGTGACCAGGTAGGCCAGCGAACCGGCGTAGACGGCCCGGCGGGGCAGGACGGAGGCGTCGGCGGGGCCGCTGAACGCGATCATCCCGGCCACGTTGACGATCTTCCCCTCGCCGCGTTCCTGCATGCCCGCGACGGCCGCGCGGGTCAGCATGGTGGGCGCGGCGACCTTGACGTGCACGAGCTCGCCGGCCTTGCCGGCGGGCAGCTGGGCCAGCGGCATGTAGTGGGCGACGCCGGCGTTGTTGACCAGCAGGGTCAGCGGCTCGGCGGCGCACAGCGCGGCGACGGCCGCGACGCCGTCGTCGGTGGCCAGGTCGGCGGCCACCGTGCGGATCTCGACGTCCGGGTGGGCGGCGGCGAGCTCGGCGAGGCGGTCCTCGCGGCGGCCGGTGACGATCAGGGCGTGGCCGTCGGCGGCGAGGCGGTCGGCGAAGGCCCGGCCGATGCCGGAGGTGGCGCCGGTGACGAGGGCGAGCTGGTTCATGGGATTCGTTCCTTTCCGTCGCCACCACCATCGGCCCGCGGCGGGGACTCAGGAAGCGGCCGGGTTTTCCTGGGAGCGGCAGTACCAGGACAACCGGCCGGCCGGCTTGCACAATCGAGGTATGGCGAACACCGGACTCGGCACGGCCCTGCGCCACTGGCGCGACCGCGTCCCGCCCCAGGCGGCCGGCCTGCCCGCGGGCCGCCGTCGCCGCGCCGCCGGGTTGCGCCGCGAGGAACTGGCCCAGCTGGCGGGTATTTCCGCCGACTACGTCGTCCGGCTCGAGCAGGGCCGCGCCACCAGCCCGTCGGCGCAGGTGGTCGAGGCGCTGGCCCGGGCGCTGCGCCTCACGCGGGACGAGCGGACGCACCTGTTCCGCCTGGCCGGGCTCGTGCCGCCGGGTCCGGGCACGGTCCCGCGCCACATCACTCCGGGCGTCCACCGCATGCTGGACCGGCTGGCCGGTACCCCCGTCGCCGTCTTCGACGCGGCCTGGAACCAGCTCCTGGTCAACCCGCTGTACACGGCGCTGATGGGCGAATGGCACGGCGACGACCTCAACGGCGTCCGGCGCAATTTCCTCAGCCCCAACGCCCGGGTGCGCGACACCCCGGAGTCCCGGGACGCGCTCCAGGCGGCCCTGGTCGCCGACCTGCGCCGCACGGCCGGCACCTACCCCGGCGACGTCGGCCTGCGGACGCTCATCGCCGACCTCCGGCAGCACAGCCCGCGCTTCGCCGAGCTGTGGGAATCGGGCGCGATCGGCCGGCACGAAGCCGCCCGCAAGACGATCGACCACCCGGACGTCGGCGAGCTGACCCTGGACTGCGACGTCCTGAGCGTCGCGGGCAGCGACCTGCGCATGATGGTGTACACGGCCGAGCCGGGTACCGAGGCCGCCGACCGGCTGGCGCTGCTGGGTGTGCTCGGGACGCAGTCGCTGGCCGAGGACCGGCGTTAGCCCGCTCCGCAGCAGCGGCGGATGGCGTCCTCGGTCAGCGGGCCGTGTACCGGGTCGCCGACGACCGCGCGCAGCTCCTTGCCGCGGACGACGTCGAGCAGGTGTTCCGGGAACAGTTCGGGACACCACTGCGGCTCCCGGATCCCGAGGACGGACGCCGGGCGGCGTTGCAGGTGATCGGCGACCGCCGGCCAGCGGACCCGCAGGACGGCCCACAAGGCCAGCAGCCCGGTCTCGGGAGTCTGGCCCTCGAGCGTCCGGACCGCACGCAGGATGCTGTAGGTGTTGAGGAAAAGCTTGATCTCCCGCGGGTTGCTGCCGATCAGCGGCGCGAACTTCCGCAGCATGTGCTCGGTGTTCGCCTGCGTCTCCGGCGCGGCCACCGCGCGGACCGCGTCGACGGCCACGGCGCTGCGGATCTCCGGCTCGGCGATGGCGTCCAGCGCCGCCAGGATCCGGCCCTCGTCGCCGGCGGCGGCCTGGATCCTGCCCCTGGCCTCGACGGCGGCGGGCGCCTTCCGCAGGTCGGTGTCACCGTCGGTGACGTTCAGGAGGTGACCCAGGAACCGTCGCTGGGCCGCGGTGCCCAGGGCCGGCATCGGCACGGTCAGCTGGAAGAGCTTGTCCATGAACTGGTAGCCCAACCGGCCGGCCGGCTGCCTTCCCTCTTCGTCGAACTCCGCGTACCACGTGCTGAAGCTCTGCCGGATCCAATACCCGTCCGCGCTGACGACGACGTAGGCCGCCGGAGGCCCGCCGCCGCGGCCACCGGGGGCGGCCCGCAGCAGCGTTTGGACGGCTTCGAGGACTTCCACCACGTAGTCGTGCTTGCACCGGTCGAGGTCGTCGATGAACAGGACGACCGGCTTGCCCGACTGGCGGAGCAGCCAGTCGAAGTGCTCGGCGACCCGGCCCATCGGGTTCGCGCCGGTCTGCTCGAACAGCCGCGCGCCACCGGCCGAATCCCACAGCAGGACCCGGCCGGCCACCCGGACACCGGGCCACAGCACGCCGACCGCCGCGATCGCCGAAAGTGCCACCTTCAGCCACTCGGAACCGGGCTGCTGGGTCCCGACGATCGCGCGGACGAGCAGGCCGACCCCGCCCGCGCACAGGACCAGCAGGATGGCCGACAGCACGAACGGTGCCCCCGAGCGACGGGCCCGCGCGGCCAGTTCCTTGAGTTTGAGCCGCCGCTGCGCCCACCAGCCCCGGTCCTGCACGATCGCGTTGCGGACCGCCGTGAGCAGCGCCCACCACGGCGGCGACAACCGGGACTGCTGCCAGGCGTCGAACGGCGTGACGAGCAGGCCTTCACCCGTGAGCCGCCGCCCCAGCAGGCCCAGCAGCGTGCTCTTGCCGGCGCCCCACTCGCCGTCGACGTGCACGATCAACGACGTGTCCGGGTGCCGCTCCCGGGTTTCCACGATCCGGGCCGCGAGCACCTCCGCCAGCGCGTCACGTTTGAGCAGGTCCACATCGGTGGGTGTGTCGGTCGTCCACTCGACGTCCGACTTCTCCTGGACGTCGGGGCGGTCCACGCGCTTTTCGGCCGGCGGCGCAGCCCGTTCTTCTTCGGCCATCGGCGAGGCGTCGCGGGCCGCCCGCTCGACCAAGCCGGCACCGGCCGGTTGGCCCTCTGCGCTTGCCAGCTGGAAGACCTGGTAGCAGAGCCTGATGATCGTGCGCGCGTTGCCGCCGGACAGTTCCACGATGCGCGCGACGGCTTCTTCGGTGAACGGCTCGAGACGGCGGTGTCCGGAGAACTGCTCTTGCCTCAGCTCGATGAGGGATCGGACCGCAGCCACCGAGAACGGCGACATCTCGATGACCCGGCCGATGCGCTGCCGGACCTCTGCCCTCAGCACTTCGAGGAAGTCCGGGGTTCCGAGTAGGACGAGCAGGGCACCGAAAGCAGAAAACACCTCCAGCAGCTTTTTGAGGGTGATCTGCGCGTCCACCCCGCCGAAGTCACCCGGCCACAACGCCTCCACGTCATCGATCACCAGCAGGAGTTTCCGGCGCCGGGCGCCGTGAAGCCGCACGATCGAGCCGAACGCCTCCATGGCCGCGATTTCCGTACCGATCGGCTGGGTGATTCCATGTTCCGCCAAGGCCTTGCCGGGTCCGTACCCGGAGAGCCATTCCCACGCGGCATCTTTCAGATCGGCTCGAATCAACAACGCGAGTGCGTCGGCAAAATCTCCATTCAAGACGACATCGCGCAGCTTCCGGTCGAGACTTCTCGACAGCTCTGCCGCGCTCAACGAGACCCGCTCGACGGCAGTGGCCGGATCGATTTCGAGGTTTCGGAGCTGGTGAATCCACGCCTCTTGAGCTGGACCAACGGATTCGGCGGCGTCGGCCACGATATCCACGTAATACATCTGGACCAGACCCGCGATGTGGTCGACACCCAGTTGATCCATGAAGCGCCGGTAGGTGGTCAAGAACCTGTCCCGCGCCTCTAGGTAGAAACCGGAGACGGTGTCGGGCTTCACCGAATCCAGCAGGCTCAGCGCAAGGTGGGTCTTGCCGGTGCCGTGCTCGCCGACGACCGCGAGCACATTGCCCTGCCAGACATTGTCTGCCAAATAGCTGTCGAGGGCGGCATGAGCCAGGCGAACCGCGTCGGTCTGGATCGTCATCTCGGAAGCAGCCGGATCGGCCGCGATGGCCATCGGGGAAAACGGGTTCCCGGCCGGGGCATTCTCGTTCTCGACGCTCATGATCTTCCGGGTGCGGAGGCGGACAGTCAGCGAAGTATGCCCGCCGTTTCCGCGAGGAGAAAGGCCTAGCCCCTCGTGCGGCGCGTACCGTCGCCGAGCGGCTCGGTCCGGCCCGCCGCGTCCAACCTCTCCAGCAGCGGGATCATCACCCGGCGCGTGCTGTCGAGGGCTTTGCGGGCCTCCGACACCGTGAACGGCTGGGGCAGCCGGCGCAGCTCCGCCACCGCCCGCTCCGCCACGTCCGGGCCGAGCACCACCCCCTCGGCGACCGCCGTCAACCGGCCCAGGCGGACGGCCGCTGCCAGCTCTCGGCGGCCGAGGCCCAGTGCTCGCAGCTCGTCCGCCTCCGGGGCGCGGAACGGGTGCTCCGCGAGCCGTTCCGCCACCACTTCGAGGGCCTTCTCCACGGCCGGGGCCAACCCGGCTTCGGGGCGGCGGACCAGTCCGCCTGATACCTCGAACCCGGTCCCCCGCAGCACCGGCACGACCAGTTCCGGGGCCGGCAGCCCGAGCCGCTGCCGCACCGCCTCCACCGGCATGCCCGCGGCCGTGCTGTCCCACGCGCCCACCACCGAGGCCGCCCGCGCGCGCGACACCGCCAGCCGCTCCTCGTCCGCGCACCACTCGCCCAGCCGCTCCCCCGTCGGGCGCAGGCCCATCGCCGCGAAGTCCCCGACAGGCACGAAACCCTTGCGGCGCAAATAGACCCGCGCGAGGTCGGGCTCGGTCAGCTCGTGACCGCGGGCCCGGGCCGCGCCCCGGCGGGACAACGCGGGCGGGTCGACGTCGAGGACGTCGAACCCGGCGGCGATCCGGTGCTCGCCGGGGTCGCGCAGGAGGCCGCGGTCGCCGGTGCGCAGCGGCAGCGCGGCCGCCGTGGTGAGCCGGGCGGTGTCCGTCCCCAGTGGACGGACGTGGACCGGCACGGCCGCCGTGCCCAGGTGCAGCACCAGCTCGCGGTGCAGGTCCGCCGCGGCCGCGCCGCGCAGGCGGACGTCGAACTCCGTCGTGGTGCGCCAGCGGCCCGGGGTGAGCAGGACGTCACCGCGGCGGACGTCACCGCGGGCGGTGCCGCGCAGGTTCACCGCGACCCGGGCCACCGCGCTCACCCGGTCGTGGGGTTCGCCGAGGGCCTGCAGGGCACGGACCTTCACCCGCGCCGGCCCCAGCAGCAACTCGTCGCCCGTGGCGATCGTGCCGGCGGAGAGGGTGCCCGTGACGACCGTGCCGGCCCCGGAAACCGTGAAGGCGCGGTCGATCCACAGCCGGACGTCGGCGTCCGGGTCGGGGGCCGGGAGCCCGGCCGTGAGCTCGGCGATCGCCGCGCGCAGACGGTCGAGGCCCGCGCCCGTCCGGCCGCTGACGGCGACGCTCGAGACGGCCCCCAGCGACGTCGCGGCGATCTCCCGCAGCGCGAGGGCCGTCGCCGCGGCCGGGTCGGCGCGGTCGGCCTTGGTGACGACCAGCAGGCCACGGCGGACGCCGAACGCGTCCAGCGCCGCGAGGTGCTCGGCCGACTGCGGCATCCAGCCCTCGTCGGCGGCGACGACGAACAGCACCGCGGGGGCGGGCCCGGCGCCGGCGAGCATGTTCGGCACGAACCGCTCGTGGCCCGGCACGTCCACGAACGCGACGTCCTCCTCGCCGATCCGCGTCCACGCGAAGCCGAGGTCGATGGTGAGGCCGCGGCGGCGTTCCTCGGCCCACCGGTCCGGTTCCATCCCGGTCAGCCGCCGCACGAGCGTGGACTTCCCGTGGTCGACGTGCCCGGCGGTGACGATCACCCGCATCGGCGGACGGCTTCCCGCAGCGTCGCGTCCTCGTCCGGGCGCACGGTCCGCAGGTCGAGCAGGCAGCGGTCCTTGACGACCCGGCCGGCCACCGCCGGCTCCCCCGTGCGCAGCGCGGCCGCGTACCGGGCCGGCAGGCTCACCGCGACGCTGGGCAGTTCGACGCCGGGAGCGCCCCCGCCGCCGACCGCCGCCACCGACACGACCACCTCGGCATCGACGTCACCGAGGGTCTTGACCAGCGCTTCGGCCCGTTCCCGCAAGCTCGCGACGGACGCTTCGAGCGCCGCGCGCACCGGCGGTTCCGGCCCGCGCAGCGTCGCTTCGAGAGCCGCGAGGGTGAGCTTGTCGACGCGCAGGGCCCGCGCGGCCGGGTGGCGCCGCAGCCGTTCGACGACGTCGGTGTCGCCGAGCAGCAGGCCGGCCTGCGGGCCGCCGAGCAGCTTGTCCCCGCTGGCCGTGACGATCGTGGCGCCCGCCCGCAGCGCGCTCGCCGCGTCGGGTTCGTCCGGCAGGAGCGGGTGCGGGGCCAGCAGGCCGGAGCCGATGTCGGCGACCAGCGGCACGCCGAGCCCGGCCAGCTCGCCGAGCGTCGCCTCCGCGGTGAACCCGGTGACGCGGTAGTTGGACGGGTGGACCTTGAGCACGAACCCGGTGTCCGGGCCGATCGCCGCGGCGTAGTCGCGGGCGGTCGTCCGGTTCGTGGTCCCGACCTCACGCAGCCGCGCGCCGGTCGATTCCAGGAGGTCCGGGATGCGGAAGCCGTCGCCGATCTCGACCAGCTCGCCCCGGCTGACGACGATCTCCCGGCCCGGGGCGAGGGCGAGCGCGCAGAGCAGCAGGGCGGCCGCGTTGTTGTTGACCACGTGCACGCCACCGGCGTCCGGCACGGCCGCCTGCAGCGCCGCGAGGGCGCCGCGGCCCCGGCGGGCGCGCTCGCCGGTCGTGAGGTCGAACTCGACGTCGGTGGCGCCGCCGGCCGCGGCGAGGGCGTCGAGTGCGGCGGCCGAAAGCGGGGCCCGGCCGAGGTTGGTGTGCACGACGACGCCAGTCGCGTTGACCACCGGCCGCAGCGAGGACGCGCCCGCCGGCAGCCGCGCGAGCACGGCGTCGGCGACGGCGTCCGGGGCGATCTCGCCCGCTCGCGCCGCCCGCTGGACGTCGTTGACCATGGCTTTCACCAGGTCGCGGCCGAGCGTCCCGGCGGCCTTGGCGATCCGGGGCTCGGCCAGGAGCGCGTCGGTCCGCGGGATCGCGCGGCGCGGGTCAGGCATGGCGGAGGCGGACGGGAATCGAACCCGCCAGCGGCAGAACCTGCCGTTCGACGGTTTTGAAGACCGCGCCGGTCACCAGGCCGGATACGCCTCCCTGCACCATGGCAGCCATCCTGCCAAGTTCGCGCCCGGCGGGCACGATGAACCGGTGGGTTACCGACTGACGCAGTACGCGCACGGCGGCGGCTGCGCGTGCAAGATCCCGCCGGGCGAACTGGAGGCGGCCGTGGCCGGCCTGACCGGCGCGGCGCCCGTGGCGCCACCGGGTGAGCTGCTGGTGGGCCTCGACACCGGCGACGACGCGGCCGCGGTCCGGATCTCCGGCGGCACCGCGCTGATCGCCACCACGGACTTCTTCACCCCGGTCGTCGACGACGCCTACGACTGGGGCCGGATCGCCGCGGCCAACGCGCTGTCCGACGTCTACGCCATGGGCGGCACCCCGGTGGTGGCGGTCAACCTGCTGGGATGGCCGCGCGAGACGCTGCCGTTCGAGCTGGCTGCCGAGGTGCTGCGCGGCGGCCTCGACGTCTGCGCCGAGGCGGGCTGCCACCTGGCGGGCGGCCACAGCATCGACGACCCGGAGCCGAAGTACGGCCTCGCGGTGACCGGCGTCGCCGATCCGTCGCGGCTGCTGCGCAACGACGCGGGCCGCGCGGGCGTGCCGCTGACGCTGACCAAGCCGCTCGGCGTCGGCGTGCTCAACTCGCGGCACAAGGCCACCGGCGAGCGGTTCCCGCAGGCCATCGAGGCGATGACGACGCTGAACGCGCCGGCGTCCCGGGCCGCGCTGGCCGCCGGGGCGGTGTGCGCGACCGACGTGACGGGGTTCGGCCTGCTGGGCCACCTGCACAAGCTGGCGCGCGCGAGCGGCGTCACGGCCCGGCTGGACCCAGCGGCGGTGCCGTACCTGGAGGGTGCGCGGGAGGCGCTGCGCGACGGGTACGTCAGCGGCGGCACCCGGCGGAACCTCGACTGGGTGCGCCCGCACGCGGAGCTGTCCCGGATCTCGGAGGAGGAGGCGCTCCTGCTGGCGGACGCGCAGACGTCGGGCGGGTTGCTGGTGGCCGGGGAGCTGCCGGGCCACCCGGTGATCGGGACCCTGGAGCCGCGGTCGGACCACACGATCGTCGTGAGCTGAGTTTCCGGCCCGCGCGCCCCGGGTAAGCGGGGTGGGGAGAACGATGAGGAGGTGTGCGATGCCCGCTCCGGACCGGACCAGCCTCGAGCGGCACCTGTCCGACACCGAGTACCCCTGCGGTCGCGACGAGCTCTTGCGCCGAGCCGCGGCGGCGGGAGGCGGCGACTCGGTGCTGGGCTCGCTCGGCGGGCTACCGGACAGCGACCGCTACAACGACTTCGACGCGGTGTGGGAGGCGGTGTCCGCCAAGCACATCGGCGGGGCGCCCTAGGAGAGCCGTTCCACGGCGTCCCGGGCTTCGCGGAGGTCGGCGCCGGTGCGTTCGCGGTAGGCCTTGATCGCCTGGATCTTCTTGCCCTGCCGCAGCAGTTCGGTGACCTCGGCGAGTTCCGGCTCCGCGGTGGGCACGCCGAGCCGCTCCGCGATCGCGTCGAGCTTCCGCTCCACCCGGGCGAGCCGCCGATCGACCCGCCCCAGCCGCCGCTCCGTGGCCGACGACGCCAGTCCGACGACCGCGACCAGCGCGACGACACCGAGCAAGAGCATCCCGTAGTCCATACCGCGGCATGCTACGTCCGGAAATTGTCGGTGCCGGTGGCTAGGGTGACGCCATGACCACACTGACCGACCGTCCGCACACCGCGCTGGTAGTCATCGACGTCCAGAACGGCGTGATGGAGACGGCACACGACCGCGAAAACGTCGTTGCGAACATCGCCGCGCTGGTGGACCGCGCCCGCGCCGCCGGCACCGAGGTGGTGTGGGTCCAGCACACCAGCGACGAGCTGCCACGGGGGAGCCAGACGTGGGAGTACGTGCCGGAACTGGTGCGCCGGGAAGCGGAACCCTTGGTGCACAAGGAGTACGGCGACTCGTTCGAGGCCACGGACCTGGAGGAGGTGCTGGCGAGCAGGGGAATCGGCTCGCTGCTGGTGGCGGGCGCCCAGACGGACGCGTGCATCCGCTCGACACTGCACGGCGCCCTGGCGCGGGGGTATGACGTGACGCTGGTTTCGGACGCGCACTCGACGGAGGACCTGTCGTCGTACGGTGCGCCGCCGCCCGGGCAGGTCATCGCGCACACGAACCTGTACTGGAAGTACCAGACCGCACCGGGCCGGACGGCCGGGACGGTGGAGACGGCCGAGGTGGAGTTCGGGGTGAAGGCGGAGGTCTGAGCCGGGCGGTTCCGGCCGGGGCCGGGGCGGGGTGAGGTGGCTTCGGGCCGGGCGATCGGGCGGAATCACGGCCCTGTCGCGGCGCGGAGCGGCCGAAGCCGGGGTGCGGTGACTTCGCGCCAGGCGATCGGGCGGAACTACAGCCCCGTCGCGGCGGAGCGGCCGGGCCTGGGGTGCGCGCGGGGCCGGGGCCGGGTGCGCAGGGCCGGGGCGCGCGGGGCCAGGCGCTGGGGTGCGTGGAGCCGGGCCAGGGGTGCGCGGGGCCGGGGTCCGCGCACCGGAGCTGGGGTGCGTGGGGCCAGGCCCGGAGTGCGCGGGCCGGGGCCGAGGTGTGCGGGGCCAGGCGCCGGGGTGCGCGGGCCGGGGTGCCGCCGGAGCCGGAGCCGGAGCCGGAGCCGGAGCCGGAGCCGGAGCCGGAGCCGGAGCCGGAGCCGGAGCCGGAGCCGGAGCCGGAGTGAGGATATGCCAGGGCCGGTGCAGGGTGAGTTCGCGCCGGCTGCTCGGGCGGGATGCGTTCACCGGCCCCGGTTCCGCGGGTTCGGTGCGCGATTCGTTCGTGAGCGCGCGCGAGTTGCCGCCGAGCACGCCGAGGCCGAGGGCCGAAGCAACCCAGGCCACTCCGCGCCGCGGCGGGGGGTGCCAGCCACGGCGCAGGGCCGCGTCGCTACTCGCGCTCGAAGCCGTAAGCGCGCTCCACCCGGGCCACCTCGATGTGGTACCCCGCGTACCACTGCTCCCGTCCTTGGCGCTGGGCCTCCAAATGCTCCGGGTGCTGCTTCCACGCCGCAATCGACTCGGCGTCGCGGTAGTACAGCACCGTCAGCTCGCGGCCTTCCGGGTCCGTGCGGGACTCGCGGCCGAGGTAGCCCGGGTGGGCTCGGCCCAGCTCGCCCATGCGGGCGTCCGTCTCCGGGTAACCGTCCAACTTGGCCGGGTCCAGCTCGCTCGTGATGATCACCGCGTAATACGGCGGCTCGGGTCTGGTGAACGACACCGTCGGAGCCTAGGTCGCGATCCCCGGCGCCCCAACCGGTTTTCTCAGCGCAGCGCGTCGCGCAACGTCCGGGCCACGCGGGCCATCAGGACCTCCGCCTCCGGCTGGAGGACCGCCGGCACCCTCGACTCCGTCAGGGCCACCACCGCGAACACCCCTCCGTCCGCGTGCTCGACCACGCCCATCTCGTGCCTCAGGTTCAGCAGCGTTCCCGTTTTCGACGACCAGCGGGCCGCGTCGGAGGCGAAGTCGGGGGTCAAGCGGTGGCGGATCATGTTGTTCGCCATCAGCTCGCGGACGCCCGCCGCCGCCGAGGGGTCGATCTTCGACGGCCGCCACAGCGCCTCCAATAACGAAACCAGCGCCCGGGCCGAGGCCGAGTTCGCGCGGGTGACGTCGAGCTGCGGGAGGCGGTGGCCCTGGCCCGCCGTCGACGCGCCGATCGCCAGTGCGTGGGCCAGGTGTGCCTCGCCCTCTTCGAAGCGCTCGGCCGGCGTCTCCACCAGGTCGCGCATCACGTGGCGCACCGCGATCCCGGCCAGGCCCCACTCCCCCAGCATCCGCGTGACCTCCGCCGGCGGCGTCAGTCCGAACAGGACGTCCGCGGCCGTCCCGTCGCTCAGGGACGTGCTCAGGTACACCAGGTCACCGACCGCCACGCGGGCCGGGTGGCGGAAACGGGTCAAGCCGATCGGGCCCGGGGTCGTGACGCCGCCGGGCGGGACCTCCAGCTGGGTGGCCGCGTCGAGTTCGCCGCGGCGGATGCGGTCGAGGGTGGCCGCCGCCAGCGGGACCTTGACCAGGGAGGCGATCGGGTACTCGCGGTCGGGGTCGAGGCCGATTTCGGCGCCCGTGCGCAGGTCGCGGACCAGGAACGAGCCGCGCAGGCCGCCGTCGGCCAGGGCCGTGCGCAGGTCGCGGAGCAGGGCCGCGGTCACCGGGTCACTCCGAGGCACCGGCCGACCGCCGCACGCAACGTCGTCCGGAGCCGGTCCGCGTCCTCGGCCAGCGGTGCTGCGACGTCGAAGCCGCGCGCGAGGTCCAGCTCGCCGATCGGGCGCCAGGTCAGGCCCAGGTCCTCCGCCTGGGCCGGCGAGCACAGCAGCAGGTCCTGCGACGCGAACACCTCCGCGGCCGCCGACGTCAGCGCCTCGGCCACCGCCACCTGGGCCGGGGACAGCCCCACCGCGTCCCGCACCCGCAGCACCCGGTCCCGGACGTGCGGGACGTCGTCCTCCGGCTGGATCCAGACGCGCTGCCGCACGCCCGCCGCCCGGCCCGGCCGCAGCGTCTCCAGGTGCACGACCCGGCTCGGCATCGCCTCGACCCCGGCCACGCCCAGCGGCACCGACCAGACGGCTTCCTCGGCCGGGACGGCGGTGAGCGCGGCCCGCACCTCGCTCGTCCGGACGAGCGCGGCCCGCTCCCCCGGCCCGGCCTCGCGGAACTCCAGGTGGATCTCCAGGGCCCTGGCTTCGGCGGCGAGAGCGGCGAGCTCCCGCACCCCGCACGTCGCCGGCACGGCCACCCGCACCGGCCGCAGCCGGGCGCGCTGCGCGTCGTGTTCCATCTCCTCGGCCAGCCGCACGAGCCGCCGAGCGGAGGGCAGCACGTCCCGGCCGAACGGCGTCAGCCGCGCCCGGCGGGTCGAGCGGTCGAAGAGCCGCTCCCCGAAATGCCGTTCGAGCGCGGCGATGCGCCGGCTCGCGACCGGCTGCGGGATCCGCGCGAGGGCCGCGCCCGCCGTGAAACTCCCCGTCTCGCTCACGCTCACGAACGCCCTGCAGCCGCCGACCAGGTCCACGACCACACCTTATGCCAGATCAGCATCGAACCGCGCACTTCCGTCTTGGACAGCATGGACGATCGTCGCGAGACTGCGAGGACGATCAAGAAACCGGAAGGATGTCTTCGTGCCGTTCCCTCGAGCCCGGCAGGCCGCTCTCGCCGCCCTGCTCCTCGTTCCGCTGACCGCCTGCACCGCGGAACCGCCGAAAACACCGAAGGCGCCGGAAGCGATGCCGACCCAAGCCACGACACAGCCCGCGGCACCGCAACCGGACTTCGCCCCGCTCGAACGCAGCTTCGATGCCCGCCTCGGCGTGTACGCCCTCGACACCGGCTCCGGCCGCGAGATCGCCCACCGCGCCGACGAGCGCTTCGGCTACGCCTCGACGCACAAGGCGTTCTCCGCCGCCGCAGTGCTCCAGCGCACCAGCATGGCCGACCTCGCGAAGGTGCTGACCTACCGCCGGGCCGACCTGCAGGAGAACTCCCCGGTCACCGAAAAGCACGTCGACACCGGCATTCCGCTGCGCGACGCGATCGACGCGGCGTTGCGCTACAGCGACAACACCGCCGCAAACCTGCTGTTCCAGCAGCTCGGCGGGCCGCCGGGACTCGCCGCCGCGCTGCGCGCGATCGGCGACACGACGACCCACGTCGACCGGACCGAACCCGCGCTCAACGACCTCGCCCCGGGCGACGTCCGGGACACCAGCACCCCGCGCGCGATGGCCGGCAGCCTGCGCACCTTCGCCCTCGGCGACGCGCTGCCGCCGGAGAAGCGGGCCCTGTACACGGACATGATGCGCGCCAACCAGACCGGCGCGACCGTGATCCGGGCGGGCACGCCGGCCGGCTGGGCCGTCGCCGACAAGACCGGCACCGGCGAATACGCCACGCGCAACGACATCGCGATCGTCTGGCCGCCGGGGCGGGCGCCGATCGTCCTCGCGATCATGTCCAGCCGCCAGGCCGAGGACGCCGACCACGATGACCGGCTCATCGCGCAGGCGGCGAAGCTGACGCTCGACGCCCTGAAGGCGAACTAACCGAAGAGCCGCAGCACTTCCGAGGAGACGTCGTCGAGCCACGCGGCCCGCTGAGCGGCGTCGGCATCGGCCACCACCCGCAGCACCAGCCGCCGCACCTCCGGCTCCCCGAGGTAGGGCGCGAGGCAGCGCCGCCAGATCGCGTCCAGGGGGTCGCCGAACAGCGTCCGCTCCCGCTCCTCCGGGGTGTCGGAGGTGTTGACCACCAGCAGCCGCCGCAGGGACAGCAGCGACTCGGGTGCGCCGCCTGCGTCGTCGAGGCGGTAGGCCACGCCGGGGACGAGGATCCGGTCGAGCCAGCCGCCGAGGATCGCGGGCGGCTTGCCCCACCAGTTGGGGTGGACCGCGACGAGCCCGCCGGCCTCGGCGAGTTCCGAGCGGTGCCGCCGCACCAGCGGGTCCGGTTCGGCCGCGAGGAACTCCTCCGCCCGGGACCCGCTGGTGTAGGCCTCTTCCGCGGTCAGGACCGGGTCGAAGCCTTCGGCGTACAGGTCGTGGAACCGCACCGGCACCCCGGCCCGCTCCAGCGCGTCGACCACTCGTGCGGCGAGTGCGTGGTTGAAGCTGCCCGGCCGGGGATGGGCCAGCAGGACCACCACGGGCTGTGCGTCGATCACCATGATCGCGTCATCCTGCCACGGCGCACCGCGGGTCCCGCGGAGAGTTCAGCCTGCGTTGGCCAGCAAGCCCGGCCCGGCCGGCGCGCTGCTCACCAGGCACCGGTGGCACGGCATCCCCCGCAGCCCGTCGAGCACCTCGGCTTCTCCCGGGAAGATCGACTCCCCACACAGCGCTGTCAGCTGCTCGGGCACCGGGCCGGACGGAACGGGGATCAGGTGACAGACGCGTCTGCTCTCGCCGACGACGCCTCGGCGTAGCCGCACCAGTGCGAGCATCCCACCGTTATCACCCATGCGAGCACGGTAAGCGACGAACAGCGCAACGGCTTCGTGCCGTCGGCCCAACGATCTTGGGCACCGGTGGTCCCGGACACCAAAGTCACGCCGGGGACAGCACCGCCGAACCCAGGCGGCGGCACAGGGCCAGCGCCAGCTCGACGTCCAGCCGCGACTCGCCGAGGCCGCGGGGCAACAGCTCCTGGGCCTTGCGGACGCGGTACTGCACCGAATTCTTGTGCATGGTCAGTTCCGCGGCCGCCGCCGTGTAGCTGCCGCCCGTGCTCAGGAACACCTGGAGCGTCTCGCGCAGGCGGCCGCAGTTCTCGTCGTCGGCGGCCAGCGGGCCGAGGCTGCTCGCGACCCACAGGCGGGCGGCGTTCAGGTCGCTCGTCATCAACGCCACCGTGCCGACCTCGCGGAAGGTCAGCACGCGGTCGCAGTGCTCCCCCGCCGCCAGCGCCAGCGCGTGCACCCGGCGGGCCTGCTGGTGGGTGTCGCGGAAACCGGCGACCCCGGTGCCGGGATCGCCGACGGTCACCCGGACCCCGGCTTCGGCGAGCGCCGCGTCGAGGTGCTCGCGGCCGACCGTCGCGCCCGGGGCGAGCGGGAGCCACACCCAGGCGCTGGCCTCGTCGCGCGGGACGAACAGCGGACGGCCTTGCCCGCCGACGCGCTCGGACACCGCGCCCGCGACCGATTCCAGCAACGACAGCGCGTCGTCGACCAGGGCCGCCGACGCGTGCCAGACGATCATGCCCACGTGCGTGCCGCGCAGGCGGTAGCCGATCAGCGCCTCGGCCGCGTCGACGTCGGGCGGGCCGCCGTTGCCGTCGAGCAGGTCCGCCACCTTCGCGGCCCGCGCGGCACTGCGGTTGAGCAGCCAGCGGTCGCGTTCGTCCTGGTAGACGGCGACGAGGTGGCGGACGACCCGGGTGATGAACTCGTAGGCGACCCGCAGCAGCCGGCGCATCATGGCCCCGAGCAGGGCCGCGTCGTCGACGAGCCGGGTGCACTCCTGGAACCCGAAGTCGAGCATCGCGGCCTGCCCGAGGTCGTAGGCGCGGATCAGGTCGAACACCGGCGTGCCGCGCTGGGCCAGCCGCCGCGCGTACTCGATCGCCGCGGCCGGCGGCTCGACACCGGCCGGGTCGATGCCGTGCCGGAAGATCTGCAGCGCCGTCTCGATGTTCTGGTACACGCTCGACGACAGCAGGCTCACCATGCGCTCGTCGTCGTTGACCAGGTGCGGCAGGTCGGCGGCGTACAGCTGGACCAGCTCGCCGGTCAGTTCGCCCGCGCGGTCGGCGAGGGTGGCGGCGATCTGCCGGATGCGGTCCGAGACGACTTCTTCGTCCACCATGGAGCCACCTTAGGGGGTGGCGCTTCAAACTAGCCGAGGAACTCGTCGATCAAGTCGAACGTCCGGTCCGGAGCCTGCAGCGCCGGCTGGTGCCCGGCGCCCGCCACCACCTCGAACCGCGCGTCGGCGAACCCCGCCGCATACGCCTTGCCGAACGCCGGCGGGACGACGACGTCGTCTTCGCCCCAGATCAGCAGGGCCGGGACGCGGACCCGCGCGAGCCGGCGCAGCAGCTTCGGATCGGCGAGGCCCGGGCCGGCGTAGGCCCGCATCGCGGCCAGATCGGCCGGGTCCGGTCCGGGCGCGCCGGGCGGCGGCTGCGGCAGGCGCACCGGGTGCCCCTCGATCTCCGGGCCGATCGCGTCGAGCAGGACGAGCCGGCCGAGGCGCCGGCCACGGTCCCGCACGGCCAGTTCGGCCGCGACCCAGCCGCCGAACGAACTGCCCACCACGGCGACGTCCTCGAGGCCTTCGTCGTCCAGGAGGTCGAGGTAGGCCAGAGCGAGGTCGTCGACGCCGGTGAACGCGTCCGGCCGCGGGGTGCCCGACCAGCCCGGGTGCGTGGGCGCCAGCACCCGGGCGCGCGGCGCGAAGTGCTCGACGATCGGGGTGACGCTGCGCGGTCCGGCGCCGCCGTGGAGGACGAGCACGGCACGGTCGCCGCCGCCGGTGTCGACGAGGTCGAATTCCATGGGTTTTCCTTCCGTCAGTGTTGTGCGGCGAAGCGCGTCATCTGCTCGACCATCGCGTCGGGCGCGCCGGCGGCGAAGCAGGCTTCGAGGTTGTCCGCCGAGGCCCGCGCGGCTTCTTCGGCGCGGGGGAACAGCGCGGCTTCGTAGGCCGAGAGAGCGCTTTCGACGTCGTCGTGACCGGCCAGCGCGAGGGCCAGCTCGGTGGCGTCCAGCATGGCGAGGTTCGCGCCCTCGCCGGCGAACGGCGACATGACGTGCGCGGCGTCGCCGAGCAGGGTCACGCCCGGCACCCGTGACCAGCGGTGGCCGACCGGCAGGGCGTGGATCGGCCGCGGGATCAGGGGTTCGTCGCTGTCGGCGACCAGGGCCCGCAGCTCCGGGGCGAAGTCGGCGAAGACGTCGAGGAGCCGGCCCCGGTCGGCGAACCCGGCGGCGTCCTCGGCCCGGACCGCGGCGTACACCCGGATGCGACCGCCGCCGGTGCGCTGGGCGATCAGCCCCTTCCCTTCGGCGAGCGCGAACATCGAGCCCGGCCCGACCAGTGCCGCCACGACCGGGTGCCGATCGTCCACATCGGACAAGCGGGCTTCCACGAAGGACAGTCCGGCATGGTGCGGCACGGCGTCCGAAAGCACCGGCCGGACCTTCGACCAGGCGCCGTCCGCGCCGACCACCAGGTCCGCTTCGACCACCTCGCCGGTGGCCAGGGTGAGCCGCCCCGGCGACGCCGCGGCCACCTTGGCACCCCAGCGGACGACGCCGTCGGGCAGGGACCCGGCCAGGATCCGCTTGAGCTCGCCGCGATCGACCTCCGGCCGCGTCCCGTCGCCACCGGTTTCCTCGAACCGGACCGCGCCGTGCCGGTCGAGGATGCGCAGCGCCTCGCCCTCCTCGCGGACGACGGCGCGGAACTCCGCCGTCAGCCCGGCCTCGGCCAGCGCCCGCTGACCGGATTCCTCGTGCAGGTCGAGGGTGCCGCCCTGGTCGCGGGCCGCCGGTGCCGCTTCGAGTTCGTAGACGGCCGAAGGGATTCCTCGCGTGTGCAGGATCCGGGCCAGCGTGAGGCCGCCGAGGCCGCCGCCGGCGATCGCGATCGACGGCGTCATCGGGCCTCCCCGGAGCCGGGGCGCGGGGTGGCGAGCGCGCCGTTCAGCAGCGCGTCGAACGCCCACCTCGCGCGGGCGGGGCCGGGGCCGGACACCAGGTCGGTGGCCAGCGCGGCGATGTGCGGGTGCGTCCCCGGCGAGACGCCGGCCAGGGACTCGGTCATCACCTCGTGTTCGCGGGCGGCACCGGGCCGCTCCCGGCGGCTGCCGTGTTCGACGGCCGTCGCGGTGGCGGTGAGCAGCAGGACGTCGACCGCCCAGGCGGCCTGCCCCGGTGCCATGCCGCCCTCGTCGAGCAGGACCAGCACCGCCTCGACGAGGGCCAGGTAATGCGGGCCGCTCAGCCGGGTCACCAGCGCGACCCGGGCCAGGCTCGGGTGCGCGAACAGCACCGACCGGTAGGAGTCCAGCACCGCCCACAGGCGTTCGCGCCAGTCCCCTTCGCCGGCCAAGGCGACCTCGGCGAGCAGCTCGTCGAGCACCGCGGCGTGCAGCTCCTCGGTGTCCTTCACGTAGACGTAAAGCGAGGCGGCGCCGGTGTCGAGCTCCTTGGCGAGCCGGCGCATGGTGACGCGCTCGACGCCTTCGGCGCGCATGACCGCGACGGCGGCCGCCACGATCCCCTCGCGCGTCAACGCGGCCTTCGCCGGGCGCTCCCGGCGGTTGTACGTGCTTCCCGGTGTCATGCCGCCACTGTAGCGAACATGTTCGTTGCGAGCACGTTCGCGACGAACATGTTCGTAGTGATCTACATCACGGGAATCAACACATCATTCGGGTGTGTGGAATGCGACATTCGGATCCACCATTTTGTTAAGTCGTCCGTTAAGTTCCACATCGAAAGACTCGAAAATAATCGCGAAAGCGGGAGCGCGATTATTTTTGCGGTCCAGACCACTGGGGAAAGATCACCCGTACGGCGGCTTCTCCTTGCACCACAACGATGCCGGACGAGCGAGGCCAGCGGTGTACGGTTTTCGAAACTGCCTTACACGACATTTGGCGCTTGTGGCAACTCTCCACGACCGGTATATCTGGGTGACCTGAATTCGCACCCGGCCGCCTCGCACAGCCGGCCGGTTCGATGCCGCCCTTCCCCGCTCCCCGGAGGCACCACCATGCACCGCCTGGACCCGGCCCGCGATCACGTCATCGGGCTCTACCGCATCGTCATCGGCTTCCTGTTCGCCTGCCACGGCCTCAAGTCGCTCTTCGGCCTGTTCGGGGCGAAGTCCACCATCGCCGTCGGCACCTGGCCCGGCTGGTGGGCCGCGGTGATCCAGCTCGTGTGCGGCGTGCTCGTCTGCGTCGGCCTCGGCACGCGGGTCGCCGCCGTGCTCGGTTCCGGCTCGATGGCGTACGCGTACTTCGTCGTCCACCTGCCGACCGGCCTGTTCCCGATCCAGAACGGCGGCGAAGCGGCCGCGCTGTTCTGCTGGTCGCTGCTGCTCGTCGCGTTCGTCGGCGCGGGCCGCTTCGCGCTGGACAACCTGACCGTCCGGCAGCGGTCTTCCGAGCCGGCCCGGACCGGCGCCGCGGTCTAGGAGGAGCGCGAGATCCCGACGCCGCTGCGCGCGTCGGGACCGTACTTCGCCAGCTCCGCCGCGAGGTCGAGCCGCCCGATCGACGCGCCCTTCGCGCGGTCCTCTTCGGTCAGCAGCTCGCGCGGGATGATCCAGACGACCTCGAACTCCAGCCCGCTGGGATCCTTGGCGTACAGGGACTTCGTGGTTCCGTGGTCGGACGAGCCGACCAGCGCGCCCGCTTCGGCGAGCCGGGCGGCGAGCCGCTCGAGGTCGCCGAGCGTGTCGACCTCCCACGCGAGGTGGTACAGCCCGACCGAGGTCCGCCCGGCCCCGGAGTCCGCGGCGTCCGGGCCGATCTCGAAGAGCCCGAGGTCGTGGTCGTTGGCCGAGCCGGGCGCCCGCAGGAACGCCGCGCCCCGGTGCGCGTCCCCGCCGTCGATGTACCCGAAGCCGAGCACGTCCCGGTAGAACGCCACGCTCGCGGCCAGGTCGCGAACGTAGAGCACGGCGTGGTTCAGGCGGAAGATCGACATCGGGGCTCCGTGCTACGCGCAGATCGGTTGAAGTTTCAACTTAATGTTAAGCACGTGTTCAGCACCGGTCAACCCGCCGGCGTGGACACTGCGGGCTCACGCTCCCCCGAACCCACTCTGGGTAGGTCCGCCGACCGACCGGGCGACAAACCTTCGACACCGCATCGAGGCCCTGGTCAGGGCCACCGGCGGTTCGTAGGGTAGGTCCACCGCAGGACACCGTGTCAGCCGTCCCGCGGGCGGTGATGCCCCCGGATCCGACCTTTCCCCGAAGCCAAGTCCCGGGGCATCACCGCATCGATCCGACGTTCCGGCGCACCCCTTCGACGCCAGATACCTTAGCCCTAAGCTATGATTCTTAGCGCTAAGCAATCCCTCGAAGGAGTCTCATGCGCATCACCGTCTTCGGCGCCACCGGCGCCGTCGGCCGCCGGGTCGTCGCCGAAGCCCTCGCCCGCGGCCACGAGGTCACCGCCGTCGTGCGCGACCCGCGCCGCGCCGCGGATCTGCCACCGCAAGCCACCGTGCGCACCGGCGACGCCGCGAACCCGGACGACGTCGCCTCCCTCGCCCGCGGCCACGACCTCGTGATCACCGCCACCCGCCCGGCACCGGGCCGCGAAGCCGAACTCGTCGAAACCACCCGGAGCCTGCTGAAGGGACTGGCCGGAACCGGCGTGCGGCTCCTCGCCGTCGGCGGCGCGGCCAGCTTGCGCACCCCCGGCGGCATGACCGTGCTCGACGCGCCGGACTTCCCCGCCGAACTGCGGCCGATCGCCTCGGCCTGTCAAGGCCAGCACGACGTCTACCGCGCCGACACCGGTGTCGACTGGACCTACCTCAGCCCGCCCCTGCTCCTGGAACCCGGCGAACGCACCGGCCACTACCGCCTCGGCCGGGACGACCTGCTCGTCGACGCCGAGGGCCGCTCGGCGATTTCGATGGAAGACTTCGCGATCGCCCTCCTGGACGAGGCGGAAAGCCCCCGCCACCAGCGGACCCGCTTCACCGTCGCCTCGTGACACATTTACATACATACAACATGTATGTAACCATGGTCGCATGACGAAGCGCAGCGAAGCACTGGGTCAGGAGCACCGGGTCCGGCTGCCCGCCGGCGAGGTGCGGTACTTCGAGCGGGGTGCCGGCACCCCGGTGGTGTTCGTGCACGGGGTGCTGACGAACGCCGAGCTGTGGCGGAAGGTCGTGCCCGACGTCGCCGCGGCCGGGTTCCGGTGCCTGGCGCCGGATCTGCCGCTCGGCGCGCACGACCTGCCGATGCGTGCGGACGCCGACCTCTCCCCCGCCGGCAACGCCGACGTCATCGCCGACTTCCTCGACGCACTCGACCTGCGGGACGTCACGCTCGTCGCGAACGACACCGGTGGCGCGCTGACGCAGATCCTGCTCGGCCGGCGTCCCGAGCGGGTCGGCCGGGTCGTGCTCACGCCGTCGGACTGCTTCGAGTACTTCTTCCCGCCGATCTTCAAGGCGCTGCCGCCGCTCGCCCGGATCCCCGGGTCGATGGCGGTGCTCGGGCAGCTGCTGCGGTTCCGGGCGCTGCACCCGCTGCCGGTCCTCTTCGGCTGGGTCGTCAAGCGGCCGCTGCCGGACGCCGTCGCGCAGGCCTACCTCTCGCCGCTGCGCAAGTCCGCCGGGGTCCGGCGTGACCTGCGGAAACTGCTGCGGGAGGTACATCCGCGGCACACCCTGGCCGCCGCGGAGAAGCTGCGGAGCTTCGACCGGCCCGTGCTGCTCGCGTGGGCACCGGAGGACAAGCTGTTCCCGATCCGGCTGGCCCACCGGCTCGCACAGCTGCTGCCGGACGCGAAACTCGTGGAGGTGCCGGACTCCTACACCTTCCTGTCCGAGGACCAGCCGGCGGTGCTGGCCCGCCACGTCGTCGAGTTCGCGGGCGCCATGGCAGATTAGGCGGGTGCGACGTACCCAGCAGGACCGTTCCGCCGGCACGAAGGCCGCCCTGGTCGCTGCCGCGCGCGAACTGTTCGCCGCCCGCGGCTACCAGGCCGTGCCGGCCGACGAGATCACCCGCGCCGCCGGGGTCACCCGCGGCGCGCTGTACCACCACTACGCCGACAAGCAGGGCCTGTTCCGGGCCGTCGTCGAGGACCTGGAACGCGAGCTGACCGAGGAGGTGCGGGCCGCGTTCGCCGCCGGCACCGACCCCCTTTCCGGCATGCTGCAGGGCCTCGGCGTGTTCCTCGACGCGTGCCTGCGCGAGGAGGTCCGCCGCATCTCGCTCACCGACGCCCCCGCCGTGCTCGGCTGGGACGTCTGGCGCGAGATCGAGGCGGAGTACGGTCTCGGCCTGATCGTCGCCGTGCTGGAGCAGGCCAGGGCGGACGGGCTGATCGTCGAACTGCCCGTCCGCGCCCTGGCCCAGCTGGTGCTCAGCGCGGTGATGGAAGCGGCGCGGATGATCGCCGCGGCCGACGACCCGGCCCGCACCCGCGCCGAGGTGCAGCAGGTCCTCGGCGGCTGGCTCGGCAGCCTGGTGCGGACCTAACGCGTCCGGTAGGTGCTGAGGATCGCCGGCCCGACCCGGGTGGTCGAGACCAGATCGAAGTCCACGGCGTCGGCGAAGAGCCGCCGGCCCGTTCCGGCGACGCTCGGGAAGACGAGCAGGCGGTACTCGTCGACGAGGCCGTGGCGGGCGAGCTCGTGGGCGATCCCGATCGAGCCGATGACGACGACGTCCCGTTCTTCCCGCGCGACCGCTTCGGTGAGCTCTCCTTGCAGGAGCACGGAGTTCTGCCACGCGGACACGTCGTGGAGGGTCCGCGAGGCGACCAGTTTGGCGGCGGCGTTGAGCCGGTCGGGGAACTCGCCCGAGCGGCCGGGCCAGAGCTTCGCGAACTGCTCCCACGTGGCTCGCCCGAACAGCAGGACGCCGGTGTCCAGCAGGGACCCGAGCCGGAACTTGTCCCCCGCCACGGCTTCCGGGCCGTGGCGGAACGCCCATCCGCCGGCGGGGGTGCCGCCGCTGCCGTCGGGGTCCTCGACGACGCCGTCCAGGGTGGTGAACTCGACGACGATCACGCTCATGACTGCTCCCGGTGTCTCCCTCGCCGCGCCCCGGTGGCGCGGCCGCACCGGTACCTACCGGCGGCGGCCGCCGGATTCATCGGCCGCCGCCGGGAAGTTTTCCTACGCCGTCACCAGCGACAGGCCGTAGGTCTGGAGGATCTCGTTGACCGGCTGGAACCAGGTCTCCCCGCCGGAGCCGCAGTTGCCCCAGCCGCCGGAGGTGACGCCCTGGGCCTGGTCACCGGTGATGAACGAGCCACCGGAGTCGCCGGGCTCGGCGCAGACGTTGGTGCGCGTCATCTGGTAGACGGCGCCCTGGGCGTAGTTGACCGTCTCGTTCTGGCCCAGCACCGTGCCGCAGTGCCAGTGCGTGGTCGAGCCCGAGCGGCACACCGACGTGCCGACCGGCGCGACCCAGGACCCGCGGACGAGCGCGTCGCTCACCGTGCCCCAGCCGAGCACGACCGGCGCGGTCCACCAGCCGCCGCCGATCCGGATGAACGAATAGTCGTTGCCCGGGAAGGACGAGCCGGCGAAGGTGCCCATCCACGAGCCGTCCCAGCCGACGACCGAACTGCCGGTGCCGCCGCAGTGCCCGGCGCTGACGAACCCGCCCTGCACGGAGAAGCCGATCGAGCAGCGGGTGTTGCCGTTGATGTAGTAGGGGTCGCCGCCGACGGTGCCGGCCGAGAAGGGCTGCGCGGCCGGCGCGGTCTGCACGGTGACCGGGCCGGCGGCGCGGGCCTTCGCGAGGAAGGCGTCGACGTCGGCGCCGTGCGCACCCGGCTGCAGGGTGACCACGACGCTGCCGGCGCGGGGATCGACCCGCCAGCCGCCGACGGCGGCCGGGGCGGGCTTCGCCTTGGCCGACGCGTCGATCGCGGCCTTGGCGGCGTCGAGTTTCGCCGCGCTGGTCGTGGCCGCGACGGGCTCGGCCCCGGCCTGCCGGACGGCGGCGGCCGCGGCCGGGTCGGTCACGCCGACCACCAGCTTGCCCCGCGCGGGGTCGAACCACGCCCCGCCGAACGCGGCGCCGGCGGCCTGCTGGGCACCGGGCAGCACCCGGGAGGCGGTCATTTCCTGGGTGAGCCGGGCCGACGCCTGGGCGGCGGTGAGCCCGAGATCCCGCTGCATGGCGGCGATCAGCCCGGGCGAGGCCTGGGCAACGGCGGGGGTGAGGGCGGTCAGGGACGCGGTGAGGACGGCGGCGGCGCTGCCGAGGGTCAGGGCGATTCTTCGACGCATGGGAACTCCTCCAAGGCCGGGGGAAAGAAACACACCGTCCGCCGAGTGTGCGGGTGACGTCCGCGCCGGGTCCAGATTTGTCCGGTCTTCTGTCCGATTTCCCGGCTTCTCGTCCACTGTGGATAGTTCAAGTTGCTTGCTCGGCAGGGGTTTCTCCGCGCATGCCGGAGAGGCGGACCGGCTCTCGGGCCGCCCGCGTCGGTGTCACCACCCTTCTTCGCGGCGTTGCGGAGTGGTCTGAACCAAGTAGAACACGTTTCCACGACGGCGAGCCCGGACGGGAGTCTGCCGGGCACCGGACGTGCCCGGCCGTCCCCCCGGCCACCTACGGCCCCGAATCGGAGAACTCCGGGCACGACGCCGCCCGGCCACCGATTTTCCGGTGGCCGGGCGGTTCCGTGCCCGGAATCAGATTTCGTCGACCTGGTAGGCGATCACCCGGGCGGGCACGAGAAGCGCACCGGAGCACTCCGCGACCGCGGGACCGAATCCGTACGGCACCGGAAGACCGGCGACCAGCCAGAACGCGCTGCCGTTCGAGCAGTGCGCGAGGACGCGGTATCCGTAGCCCTCACCGGGAAAGCAGCTGACGGAGACACCCTGCCCGACCAGGGTCCCGTAACGCTCGCCGAAGCAGCCGGGTGGCGCGAAATCACCGGTCGCCGCGGCCGCCGGCACGACCGACAGACCGAGCAGGGAAAACACCGCGATCGCAAAAACCGCGCATTTCCTTAGCATGACCACTCCTCCAACGCCGAGAACCCGACGTGCCGAGCGTAGAAGTGCGCGAGAATTACCGGCAATTCATCGGGCCAGTGAATCGGCACGCAGCGGAAAGTCACAGCGCTGCTCCATCCGGGCTAGCCCGCGCCCCTGGACGGATGGCGGATTCCCCGCCGCGGCCCGCGGATCCGCTCGCAGCCCGGCACCACCCCGGGCGCAGCGTCCGAACAGGACGGTCAGTGCGCGAAGGCGTTCAGGAATCGGTCCCGGAAGGAGTCCATCTTCCAGATCGGTGCCTGCGCGCCCGGGTGCAGGCCGTCCTGCCAGCCCCAGCCGGCGATCCGGTCGAGCACCTTCGGGTCCTTCGCCACGATCGTGATCGGCACGTCGTGGACCGCGCCCTGCGGGGTGACCACCGGCGGCTGGTGGTCGCCGAGGAACACCAGCACCGTGTTCTCGTCGCCGTACTGCTTGACGAACGAGACGACCGTCTTCAGCGAGTAGTCCGTCGCGTCGCGGTAGGCCTCGCGGATCTTCTCCGGGTCCTTCCAGACCGATTCCGGCGCTTCGCCCGCCGCGGGCTGGGGGTCGAAGATCGAGCCGTCGCCGACCTGGTTCCAGTCGACCAGCCAGGGCCGGGGCGACCAGGGTGCGTGGCTGGAGACGAGGTCGACCTCCGCCATCACCGGCCGCTGCGGCGTCGCGTTCGCCAGCTCCTTGCGCTGCAGCATCGAGAGCGAGAACTGGTCCGGCATGGTCGCGTAGGCGAAGCCCGGGCCGTGGTACCCGATCGAACGGGCGTCGTAGTAGGCGTCCGGGTGGTAGAACTTCTGGCCTTCCGGCCAGTCCTTCGTGTGCGCGGGCACGTCCCAGACCGTCCGCCAGCCCGCCCTCTGGAACGCCCCGCCGAGGGTCAGCCGGTCGCTGGCGAGGAGGTCGTTGTACCGCTGCTGGTTGTCGATCCACATCCCCGACTGCACCGTCGAGTGCGCGAGCCAGCTGCCGCCGCCGAACGTCGAGGACGACAGGAACGCGCTCTTCGCGCCGATGCCGGCCGCGCGCAGCTCGGCCGTGCCCGCGTCGAGCGTCGGGCCGATCTTCGCGCCGATGACCGGGTCGTCGAGCGCGATCCGGCCGTAGCTCTCCACGAAGGTCAGCACGACGTTCTTGCCGCGCAGCCCGGTCAGCAGCTGCGGGCCCGGCGTGGAGCGGAACGCGTCTTCGGCGGCGACCTCCCCGAACGGCCGCTGGTCCCGCAGGTCCGCGCCCACCTGGCGCAGGTCGCCGTAGGCCAGCGCGGCGGCGCTCTGCGCGGCCACCGGCTGCCCCGGCGCGATCTCGACGCCGAACACCGACGAGACGATCCAGACCACGGACAGGACGGCCACGACCCGGGTGGCGCCGGTCCGCCGTCCGGCGGCGACGCGGCTCAGCCGCAGCATCGCCAGCACCATCAGCACCACGACGGCCACCGCGAGCAGGCCGGCGCCGATCAGCGCGGCGATCGTGGCCGCGTCCCCGATCTGGCCGGCCAGGAACTCGACGCCGGCGTGGAAGAAGCTCCAGTCGTAGACCGGGTCGAACGGCTTCTCCAGCGTCGCGTAGAAGCCGGTGTCGAGGGCCTTCATCAGGGTCAGCAGCCCGAGGCCCAGCCCGGCGAGCACGGCGGCGACGCGGCGCGCCCGCGGCGGCAGGACCAGCAGGACCGCCCCGATGACGAGCCCCTCGACGGGCACGCGCACCAGCGCGGCGGCGGAGAACGAGCTGAGGTCGTCCGGGGCGAGCAGCCCGAACAGCACGAGCAGCGCGGCCAGCACGGTGAGGGTCCGGCTCGCGACGACGTGCCGCCGCCGTCCGGGCCGCGGCAGCCCGAAGTCGGGCAGGGCCACCCCCGGGACCGGGGTGCGGCGGCGGACGCGCCGCACCAGCGGCAGACCGATGTTTCCAACCATGGCGAGCCTCACGTCGTGGTGCACGGTGATCGCCGGCCCGTGCGGCCGGGCGGCGATCGTCACCCCCGATATACGGGCCGCGGAGGCGCGCGGTTCACGCACCCCGGGTCCGCCCGCCCCGCCGGCGGGGCGGAGTCCGCCATCGCGGGAGGATCCGGACGATCGGCCGCCGCTACCCGCCGCCGACCTTCCCAAACCCCCGCGGACCGGCTTTCACCCGCGTAAACACCCGAAATCCCCGGCACAGGGGAACGAGCGCTGCGAGCCCGCTCGGCCGGTGTTCTCCTCGGGAGGTCCGAAGATCCACTCCGAAGGAGGCCCACGATGAACCTGTTCGACAAGGCGAAGGAAGCGCTCGGGAAACACCCGGACCAGGCCGACCAGGGTGTCGACAAGGCCGCCGAGGCCGCCAAGGAGCGGTTCGGCCAGCACGCCGACAAGATCGACCAGGGCTCGGAGAAGGCGAAGGAGTTCCTGCACAAGCAGGGCGGCGGGCAGCAGGACGCGCCGCCCCAGTGAGCCGCCGCGGGTGAATCCCAGCCGTCCGGGGGAAGCACGCTTCGCCGCCCCCGCGGCTGGGTACCACCGGCTCCGTGGTCGCCACCTACCTCGTCCCCGTCCGGACCGCCCTGCTCCTGTTCCCGCTCGTCGCGCTCGCCGTGATGCTGCCGGCCGCCTTCGTCAGCTACCGCCGCCGCGGCCGCGCCGGCGGGTGGCCGACGTTCGTCTTCTACACGTTCCTCTTCTACCTGCTGGCGATCGCCACGCAGACGGTGCTGCCGCTGCCCGCCGACCCGGCGTACTGCGCGGGCCACACCTACGCGAGTTCCCCGCAGCTGCGGCCCTTCTACTTCGTCGAAGTGGTCTCCCAGCGGGCCCGCGGCCACTGGAGCCCCGGCGCGCTGCTGCACAACCCGGCGGTCTGGACCACCGCGCTCAACGTCGTGATGCTGGCCCCGCTCGGCTTCTACGTCCGCTACGCGCAGCGGATGCGGCTGCTGCCGGCCACCCTGATCGGCTTCGGCGTGTCGCTGTTCTTCGAGCTGACGCAGCTGACCGGCCTCTGGTTCGTCTACCCGTGCCCGTACCGGCTCTTCAGCGTCGACGACCTGATCCTCAACACCGCGGGCGTCGTCGCGGGCTGGCTGCTGGCCGGCCCGCTCGGGCGGCTCCTCCCGTCGCCGGAACCCGAGCACGACCGGCGCCGCTACGCCGCCCGGGTCACCTTCACCCGGCGGCTGTTCGCGCTGGCCACCGACCTGCTCGGGTTCGGCGCGCTGCTCGGGTTCCTCTTCGGCCTGCTGACGCTGTTCGGCGAGGACCTGCGCCACCGCGACACGCCGGTGGTCATCCTCGCCCTCGTGTGGTTCGTCGTGCTGCCCGCCGTGACCGGGTCCACCCCCGGCAAGCGCGCGGTGCTGCTGCGGGTGACCCGCCGCGGCGGCCGGCGGGCCGGACCGGTCGCCCTGCTGGTCCGCAACGGCGTGCTGCTCTCGCCGCTGTGGCTGACCTGGCTGCTGCTGGACCTGGACCGCTGGGACCTGGGCGGCCACCCCGAGCAGCTGCTCCTGCCGGTCGCGCTGGCCGCGTCGGTGTTCGTCGTCGGCGTCTGGACGCCGCTGGCGGTGCTGCTCGACCCCGAGCACCGCGCGCCCTACGAGCGGCTGACCCGCACCGTGAACACCGCCGTCGTGCCGCCGGCGGAGGCGGAACCGGAACCGGCGCCCGCGCCGCCGGAGAAAGTCCTTAAAGGACAGTAAGGGGACACCGGCCTGCCCACGGTCGACAGCGCTGGTAGATTGCGTCCGGAACGGGTTGAGCCGCCAGCCCGTGTCCCGATCCCCATCCAGGAGCTTGTGATGACCACCGACGCAGCGCGGCCCCGGCAGCGGCATTCGGGTGACGGCTGGTCACTCGAAGCACACGACTCCGGGGGTACCGGGGTCTACACCCTGCGCGGTGAGTTCGACTTCGCGGCCTCGGCGAAGCTGGCCGAGCTGCTCCCCGCCGACCCCGGCCCCGAGCGGGTCGTCGTGGACATGGCCGAGGTCGCGTACTGCGACTCCAGCTGCCTGCAGGTCCTGTTGCGGCTGGCCCGCGGCCTGCGTGCGGCGGGCGGCCGGTTCGCCGTCGTGTCGGCCTCCCCGGCCGTGACCCGGCCCATCAGCCTGCTCGGCCTCGGCGACGTCATGCCCGTGTACCCGGCTCTCGAGTCGGTCGAAGCTTCCTGGGGTGCGGCATGACGACCTCGGACACCCGTGTCGGCGGGCCCGGTTCCGGGCATGAAGAAGGGGAGGGCCTCCCCGCGGGGGCCGGCACGGCGAAGGAGGCGGACGTGAAACTCCGATCGATCCGGCACGAACTCGGCATCTCCCCCGAGCTGTCCGAACTGGCGCGGGTCCGCCACTGGGTCCGGACGGTCCTGCGCGGCTTCCCGGCGCACTTCGTCGGCACCGCGGTGATGGTGGTGGACGAGCTGACGTCGAACGCGCTGCGCCACGGCCGCGCGCCCTACCACGTCCGCCTGCTGCCCGGTGCCGCCAAACTGCGGATCGAGGTCGACGACAGCGGGGGCGAGAGCGCCCGCCGCCGGACGCCGTCCGACCACGGCGGCCGCGGGCTCCTGCTGGTCGAACGCTGCGCGGCGGCCTGGGGCCAGCTGCGCCGGCCCAGCGGCAAGACGCTGTGGGCCGAGCTGGCCACCGACCCGGATCCGGCGAACGCCCGTGGCTGATCCGGCGCACACCGCGCCCGCCGTCGCGATCGACGGCACCGGGGGCTGGGCGGGCGCACCGGCCGCGGCCGTGGTGCTCGACCGGTCCGGGACGATCCGCGCCCTCAACGACGCCGCCCACCTGCTGTTCCCCGCCGCCGCACCCGGCCGCCCGGCGGCCGGGACGGTCGCCGGATGGCTCGTCGAAGCCCATGACCGCGGCGCGGACGAGGTCGTCCGCGGCGAAGTGGGCGACCAGGCGTTCGCCGCGCACCCGGTCCCGCACGGCGAGGCCGTGACCTGGTGGCTGGTCGACGAGACCGACGTCCACTCGGCGCGCGAGGCGCTGGCCCGCGAGCAGGAGCGGACCACGTTCCTCAGCGAGGCCTCCGCCGCGCTGCTGGGCTCGCTCAACCTGGACCGCTGCATGGAGGTCGCCGCCCAGCTCGCCGCCGAGCACCTGGCCGACGCCGCACTCGTCCTGGCCCCCGCCGCGGGGACGAGCTTCCCCGCCGTCACCTGCGTGCGCGGTGGCCGGCCGGTCCGGTCCCGGCTCGCCATCGACCCGGACGACCTGCCCGGCCTCGGCGAGGCGCTGCAGGGCTTCCCGCCGGTGCCGTCGCGCTGGCTCGACCCGGACGCGGCGCCGTCCTGGGTGCTGCCGGAGGGCTTCGGGCCGGTCGGCTCGATCGTCGTGACGCCGCTGCCCGGCCACGGCGTCCCCGCCGGGGCCCTGGTCCTGCTGCGCCGCGGCGACCGGGCGTCGTTCACCGCCCAGGAGGAGCTCTTCGCCCGGCTGTTCGCGGCGCGGGCGGGCGCGGCGATGTCGGCGGCGCGGGTGTTCGCGCTGCAGGCGTCGATCACCGACACGCTCATGCGCGAGCTGCTCCCGCCGACCCTCGAACAGCTCGGCGGCGTCGAGTTCGCCGGCCGCTACCGCCCGGCCCGCGACGGCGAGCGGATCGGCGGCGACTTCTACGACGTCCACTCGGCGGTCACCACCGAGGGCGACGAGTCACTGGCCGTGCTCGGCGACGTCTGCGGCAAGGGCCTCGACGCGGCCGTGCTCACCGGCAAGATCCGCACCACGCTGCGGGCGCTGCTGCCGATGGCCGGCGACCACCACCGGCTGCTCGAACTGCTGAACCGCACGCTCGGCGAGAACGCCGACGCCCGCTACGTCACGCTCGTGCTGGCCTCCGCGCGGCGCGAAGGCGCCACCGTCCGGCTGCGCGTCACGTGTGCGGGGCACCCGCCGCCGCTGATCGTGCGGGCCGACGGCCGGGTCGAGGAAGCCGACAGCCTGGGCAGCCTGATCGGCGTGCTGCCCGAGATCGAGTCGTCGAGCGCGGACATCACGCTGCACCCCGGCGAGACCTGCCTGCTCTACACCGACGGGATCGTCGAGGCGAAGGGCGGCCCGCTCGGGGACGCCATGTTCGGCGAGGAGCGGCTCATGCAGGCCCTGGCCGAGTGCGCGAACATGCCGGCCGACGCCGTCGTCGAGCGCGTGCAGATGCTCGCCTCGCAGTGGATCGGGCGCGGCACCCACGACGACATGGCCGTGCTGGCGATCACCGCGCCGCGCGGGCAGCACCTGGCCGCGGTGGGCGGCCACGGACGCGGGAGGTACACCGCTTGAGCACCGCTACCCGGAGCACCGGGGTGGCCGAGCACGCCGAACGGCTGTGGACCGCCGTCACGGCCGGCGACGAGTACACGGCGGGTGACGTCGTGGTCCGGGCGCTCGGCGACGGGACCGACCCGGAGAGCGTGCTGCTCGACGTGATCGGCGCGGTGCAGCGGCGGGTCGGGCGCGAGTGGGCGGCGAACCGCCTCACCGTCGCCCAGGAGCACGCGGCGACCGCGATCAACGACCGCGTCATCGCCGCCTTCGGCTACGTGCTCAAGCGCCCGGAACCGCACCTCGGCCGGATCACCGTCGCGTGCGTCGACGGGGAGTGGCACGCGATGCCGGCCCGGCTGTTGTCCGAAGTGCTCCGATTGCGCGGGTTCCAGGTCGACTACCTGGGCGCGCAGGTGCCGGCCCCGCACCTGGTGGCCCACCTGCACCGGACCGGCCCGGACGCGGTGGCGCTGTCCGGTTCGCTCGCGCCCCGGCTGCCGACGGCGCACGCGACGATCACGGCGTGCCAGGCGGCGGCGACCCCGGTCATCGCGGGCGGCGCCGCCTTCGGGCCCGACGGCCGGTACGCGCGGCTGCTGGGCGCCGAAGCGTGGGCCCCGGACGCGCGGGCGGCCGCCGACCGGCTGGCCGAGCCGCTCCCCCGGCCGCACGCCGCCCACCAGCCGCTCGACGACCTGCCGCACCTGGCCGACCAGGAGTACACCCTGGTCACGCGCAGCTCGGGCCGGCTGGTTAAGGCGGTGCTGGCCGGGTTGGAGGAGCGGATCCCGGCCATGCGGGCCTACACCGATCTGCAGCGCCAGTACACGGCGGAGGACCTCGCGCACACGGTCGACTACCTGGCGACCGCCCTCTACGTCGGCGACACCGAGCTGTTCACCGGGTACCTGAGCTGGACGGCCGGGATCCTGACCGCGCGGGGCGTCCCGGCGGCCTCGCTCGAACCGGCCCTCGAGCTGCTCGAAGCGGAACTGCGCGACTTCCCGCGGGCCACCGGCATGCTCCGCACCGCACGAACCCACCTGGCGGAGCCGGCCGCCGGATCGGAGCGGTCCGCATGACGTCCGGGCTCACCTGCACCTGGGTGGTGGAGAACGGCGTCGCCCGCGTGGCGATCGACGGCGACCTCGAGTTCGCGACCACCGGCACGCTGCTGCGGCTGGTCACCGACCGGCTGACCGGCCGGCCGGCCGTCCACGAGGTGCGGCTGGACTGCGCCGGGATCGGCTTCTGCGACTCCTCCGGGCTGTCGGAGCTGATGAAGGTGCTCCACGTGACCGCCGACGCCGGCGCCCGGCTACACCTGGACAACCGCCAGCCCGCCCTGGACCGGCTCCTCACCCGCACCGGCACGGCCGCCTACCTCACCGGCGAAGCGGCGATCTCCCGGGCCCGGCGGGATTCCTGAGCCGGTCCTCCTCCCCGGAGCGTGGGCGTCGCCGCAAGCGCCTACGGAGCGGGAATCGCCGGGCACACGGTCCCCCTGGCGGGCAGCTCGAGATCGTCCAGGTAGGCCTCGATCCGGCCGGCCACGCACGGTGACGACAGGAACGCGATGTGCGCGTCGCCCGCGTACTTCAGGAGCACACTCCCCTGGATCTGCGCCGACACCCTGGCGACGTTCCCGTACGGCGACCACGGGTTGCCCTCGGCGCCCACGATCAGGATCGGGGGCGCGTCCCGGATGATCGCCGGCCGGGGCGGGTTCGTGGCCGGGGTGCGGCGGCCGACGCAGCCGCCGAGCGCGTCCCACGCCTGGGATGCGCCGCGGGTGTGCGGGGCCGCCGCGGCCACGATCGGCCGGGCCGCGAGCAGGTCGGCCGCCGACGCCGGGTAGTCCTCGCACATGCCGGCCCGCATCGGGTTCCACAGGTCGCGAAAGCCCCACGAGTAGCGGTAGACGAAGGCGAACACCGGGCTCGTGCCGCGGCTCGCCTGCTGGATGGCGGTCGCCAGATCGGCCCACCCCATGCCGCCGCCCGGGAGGGTCAGATCGCCGATCTCCAGCAGCTGCTCGGTGAGGAACGCCAGGTCGTCACCGCGCACCGCGACCGTCGTCTGCTGCGGCTCCGGCCGGCCCGGCTCCGGCGGCAGGTCGAGCCGGACCGGGTGCCGGTCGGCTTCGCGCAGCAGGGCGTCGTAGACCGCGGGCACGTCCTGTCCGTGCAGGACGCAGTTCGCCGACCGGTGGCACCACGCCACGAACCGCGTGAACTCACGCTCCACTGCGGACGCGTACTCCGCGGCCCGGACGACCACCGGGACGCTGTGGTCGAGCGGGCTGTCCATCGCCATGGCCCGGACCCGGTGCGGGAACAGCCGCGCGTAGGCCTGCCCCGGCCCGGCGTAGCCGTAGAAGAAGAAGCTGGCCCGCTCTTCGCCCAGGGCGGCCCGGACGGCGTCGAGGTCCTTGGCCTGGGTGACGGTGTCCAGGTGGCCGGGCAACGGGCCGGCGCAACTCGCCTCGTACGCCCGGTTGTGCCGGACCAGCGCGCCGACCTCGGCCGCCGAGCGCGGGAACACGGTCACGCCGGGGCCGTGCACCGGCCGGCCGCAGTCGATCGCGTCGGACCGGACCGGCGCGGGCAGCCGGCCGGTGAACGGGTGCACCCCGCCGCCGCGGAGGTCCACGCCGATGAGGTCGAAGTCGCGCAGCAGGCCGGGGAACATCGCGAACACCCCGGCGCGGACGTCGGTGAGCAGGAAGTCGAACCCCACGCCCGGCGCCATGAACAGCACGCCCTTGCGGTGCGCCGGGTCCGCCCGGTGCCGGTTGAAGGCCAGGGTGATCTTCGGCCCGCCCGGCCGGTCCCAGTCCAGCGGGACGGCGATCTTCGCGCATTCCGCACCCACCCCGCAGGGCACCCAGTCAGGGCGTGCCGGCGCGGCCGAGGCGGGCGGAGCGACGACGGCCACGAGCAGGACGACGAGTGCCGCGATCCTTACCCACATACTTCCCCCCATGAGATATTTGGTTACTAAGACTCTTATCATGGGGGGTGGATGCTGTCGACCGCCTAGCCCTCCTGGCGCGCCAGCTTCGACGGCCACCAGATCCGCCGCCCGACGTCGATGGTCAGCGCCGGGACCAGCAGGGACCGCACCAGCAGCGTGTCCAGCAGGACCCCGAACGCGACGATGAACGCGATCTGCGCCAGGAACAGGATCGGGATCACCGCCAGCGCCGAGAACGTCGCGGCCAGGACGACGCCGGCCGAGGTGATCACCCCGCCCGTCAGCGACAGCCCGCGCAACGTCCCGTCGCGCGTTCCCCTCGTCAGCGCCTCCTCCCGCACCCGGGTCATCAGGAAGATGTTGTAGTCGATCCCCAGCGCCACCAGGAAGACGAAGCCGAACAGCGGCACCACCGGGTCCGCGCCCGGGAAGTCCAGGACGTGGTTGAACACCAACGCCGACACGCCCATCGTCGCCGCGAACGAAAGGACCACCGTCGCGATCAGCAGCAGCGGGGCCAGCAACGACCGCAGCAGCAGCGCCAGCACCAGGAAGATCACCAGCAGCACGATCGGGATGATCAGCGCCCGGTCGCGCTTCGACGTCTGCTGCGTGTCCAGCTGGATCGCCGTCGGGCCGCCCACCTTGGCGTTCGCCTCCGGGACCGCGTGCACCGCGTCGCGCAGGCGCCCGACCGTCGCGACCGCCGCCTCCGAGTCCGCCGGGTCCGTCAGCACCGACAGGACCTGGACGCGGCCGTTCACCACCTTGGGGCGGCCATCGGGGCCGGGCAACGGGAACGACTGCGCCACTCCGTCTATTGTGGACGCCTTCAGCACCGCGGGCAGCGCGCCGGCGTCGGCGATCGTGATCGCCGGTGCGCCGAGGCCGCCCGGGAAGTGCCGGCCGAGGATCTCCTGCCCGGTCCCCGATTCGACCTGGGTCAGGAAGACGTCCGACTGCGCGGTGCCGGACGCCTTGAGCTGCGGCAGGAACGCCACGCCGACACCGAGCACCAGCGCCGTCACCACCCAGACCGTGCGCGGGCGGCGGCCGACCAGGCGCGCGACCCTCCCCCAGATCCCGGACGTCTCCGGGTGCGGCGAACCCAGCGCCGGCTTGAACGGCCAGAACGCCCCGCGCCCGCACAGGGCCAGCGCGGCCGGCAGGAACGTCGTGGACGCGAGCAGCGCGGCGCCGATGCCGATCGCCGCCACCGGGCCGAGGCCCTTGTTCGAGTTGAGGTCGCTGAACAGCAGGCACAGCACGCCGAGCACGACCGTGCCCGCCGAGGCCGCGATCGGTTCGAGCGTCGCGCGCCAGGCGAGTTTCAGCGCGTCGAACCGGCTCGGCGTGTCGCGCAGCTGCTCGCGGAACCGCGCCACCAGCAGGAGCGCGTAGTCGGTCGCGGCGCCGAAGACGAGGATCGAGAGGATGCCCTGGCTCTGGCCGTTGAGCGCGAGGACGTCGTGCTTCGCCAGCAGGTAGACGACGAGGCTGGCGAGCCCGAGCGCGAACACCGCCGACAGCAGCACCAGGAACGGCAGCAGCGGGCTGCGGTAGACGGCGATCAGGATGAGGGCGACCACGCCGCCGGCGACGAGCAGCAGGATGCCGTCGATGCCGCCGAACGCCTTGACCAGGTCGGCGATCTGCCCGGCCGGGCCGGTGACGAGCACGGTGAGCCCGGCCGGTGCACCGCCGAGCTGCGCCCGGACCTCCTTGACGACGTCGGCGGGGTTGCCGTCGGCGAAGATCGGCACGGCGAGCTGCGCGGCCTGGTCGTCGCGCGGCGCCTGCTCCGGCCGGCCGAGCGGGCCGGCCACGCCGGGCACGCGGCCCAGCTCCTGGGCCTTGGTCTCGAGGAACCGCCGGTCTTCCGCGGTCAGGCCGCTGGTGCGCTCGGCGACGACGGTGGCGGGCAGGACCTGGCGCGGGGTGAACCCCTTCTGCTCGTCGGAGACCTCGGTGGCTTCGGCCGAGCGCGGCAGGAAGGCGGCGTTGTCGTTCTTCGCGACTTCGCTGAGCTTGCCGGCGAACGGGCCGCCGAACCCGCCCAGGCCCAGCCAGGCGATCACCAGGAGGGCCGGGATCAACCAGCGGAGACGGCGCGGGGAGTCGTTCATGGTCGCTAAGGTCCTTTCGAGCGCGAACACGCCCAATTGTTCAGCAAGCTGAACATTTTGCACGACGACCCGGAGTGACGGTGAGCACAGCCCCCGAACCCGATTTGAGCACATGGCCGACCGGCCGGTTACTCGCCGTGGCCGCACGACTGGTGGAGCAACGCTGGGTCGCCGTGCTCGACGGCATGGGTCTCACCCACGCGGGCCTCATCGCGCTGCACACCCTGCGCGACGGGCCGCTCCCCCAGCGGACGCTGGCCCAGCGCTGCCAGGTGACCGACCAGACGATGAGCCGCACGCTCGACCGGCTGACCAAGGCGGGGTTCGTCAGCCGGGCCGCCGACCCCGCCGACGCCCGCCGCCAGCTCACGCGGCTGACCCCGCGCGGCCGGGAGGTGCACGAGCGGGCCGTGCGCGCCGAACCCGCGCTGCTCGGCGGCCTGGGTGACGACGACGCCTTCCGCGCCGGCCTGCTGGACCTCATCACCCGGCTGTCGGCGGGCGATTGAGAGCGCGCGCCGGTGGGTAGATCCTCCTACATGTGGATCGCGGTGAGCACCCCAGTGGCCGTCCTGATCGCTACCGTCCTCATGGAGCGGTTCGAACGCCGGTGCCGGCTGGCGCCGAGCTCCGAGACCGAACCGGCGCCGGCCCGCGGCTGACGCGGAATGGTTGATCCGCGTTCAACGGAAATCCCCGGTCCGGCGGGCACGGCAAAACCCGCTCACCGGTGAGGGGTTCCGGTGAGCGGGTGCCGCGGCAATAACCTCCCGAATTCAGCAGGTCTTCCACGCGAAGTGGTAAATCGTGTCCACGCTCGCGTGTTCGGAATCCATTTCGATGAAACTGCCGCCGGACGATGAACCCGCGTCCGCCCGCAGTTCCGCATTGATGTTCAGGTTGCGGCTCTCGCCGCACGGGGCGAACACCAGCTCGGCCACGTCGGTGGTGTCGGTGGCCCGCCACACGCCGTGGAACGGACCGGGGAAGGTGTGGCGCACCCGGGCGGTCGGGGCCGTCCCGGCGAAGTAGTAGTTGGCTTGCTCGAGCGCGCTCGCCCCGCTCTCGATGTGGGCGAAGCCGCGGTACTCCGCCTCGGCGATCGCATACGTGAACCCTTGCGGCACATGGACGAGCACGTTGATCTGGCAGTTCTTCCTCGCCTCGAGCGCGGACGCGCCGCCGCCCGCCTTCGCGGTGAAGTTCGTGTAGTGCACCGTGAACGAGGTGTTGTCGGACGCGACGTCGGCGGACGCGGTGGCCGTGCCCGCCGGGCAGCCGGAGCCGTTGATCGTCTTGATGTCGAGCGTGATCTTTTCGCTCGGCGCCGACATTGCCGGAGAATCGACGGGAGCGACGAGGGTGGACAGAATCATTGCGCCTACGACCGACATACCGAGCATGACGCTCCTCCAAATGGGCCACGGTGCCGAGGTGGTGATGATGATCGCGCGCGGAGAGGATCGTAGCGCGATCGCAACCTTTTCGACGGCCACTGAACGGAGTAACACGACAGCGGAGAGCACGGGAAATCCATTTCCCGCTATTTCACGTTTCCCGGGGCTCGAAATGCGGGGAATCGAAGGTCAAGAAGACTGGTCCAGACCATCCATGCGTAGGGAGCGGGGCGGGGTGGCGCCGCCGAGCAACGCTTCGGCGTCGAGTGTCACCGCCGTGCTCCCCCGATCCGCGAACCGCCGCGCCACCAGGGCACCCGGGTTCTCGACCGGGTCCGCGCGCCCGGACAGGAACGCCCACTCGTGCTCGTCGGAGCCGAAGTACAGCACCGCGCCGAACACCTCGCGGAACCGCCGCCAGGACGCGCGCAGCGTCTCGTTGCGCCACAGCGTCGGGCAGCCCGCCTGGCACGCCACCACCCCGCCCGGCGCCAGCAGGCGCGCGCAACGGGCGAGGAAATCGGTGCCGTACAAGCGGTTGTGCTGCGCGTCCGGATCGGTGTTCTCGTCCGGCAGGTCGATCACGACCACGTCGTAGGTCTCACCCCGGCGGCCGGCCTCGGCGAGGAAGACCCATCCGTCCACATAGGACACCCGGACCGGCCCGTCCCCGCGCTCGGCCCGCGCCAGCTCCGCCGGGGTGTAGCCGTAGGGCAGGTGCTCGGCGCAGGCGCGGACGGCCTGCTCGTCGATGTCGACGTGATCGACGTGCACCGCGCCCGCGTCGACCGCCAACCGGCTCGCGACACCCTCGCTCGACCCGATGATCAGCACCCGCCGCACCCGCTCGGCCAGCAGCAGCGCGGGCACCATCAGGGCTTCGTGGTACACCAGCTGGCTCGCCTCGGTGCTCTGGCGCTCGCCGTCGCAGAACAGCGAAACCCCCTGCGCGGTGGTCCCGATCAGCACCTCCTGGTACGGCGTGCGTTCGTGGAACCGCACCTCGCCGACCTCCCAGACGCGGGTGAGGCCGTCGCCGACCGGTTCGTGGATCAGGGGCATCAGCGTTCTCCCCGGTGAAGGACCGACAGGTGGACCGGCGCGGCGTCCAGGGACTTGGCCAGCAGCCGCAGGGCGTGCTCGGGATCGGCGCGGTCCCCGCAGGTGAACACGTCGGCGAAGAGCGACCCGTACTCCGGGTAGGTGTGGACGGAGGCGTGCGACTCGGCCAGCAGCGCGATCACCGTGGCGCCCTGCGGCGCGAACCGCTGCGCGACGACGTCGAGGACGGTGGCGCCCGCCTCCGTCACCGCGGCCCGCAGCAGCTCGCCGAGGCGGACCGGGTCGTCGAGCAGGGCCGGGTCGACGCCGTGCAGCTCGGCGAGCACGTGCCGCCCGGTGAACCGGCCGACGTCAGGCATCGCCCCACCTCCCGAGGCAGTAGGTGCGCAGCGGCTCGATCCCGTTGAACCCGACCGAGGCGTAGCTCGCGGTGTAGGCCCCGGTGCCGGGCACGTCGAGCCGGTCACCGCTGCGCAGCGACAGCGGCAGCCGGTACGGCGTCCGCTGGTAGAGCACGTCGTCGCCGTCGCAGGTCGGCCCGGCGAGCACCACCGGCCCGTCCGGGCCGTCGTGGGCCGCCACCGGTTCGAACCGGTAGGCGATGGCTTCGTTCTCGGCCTCGGCGAGCCCGTTGTAGCGGCCGATGTCGAGGTAGACCCAGCGGCGGGTGTCCCGCTGCGCGACCAGCACGACCTCGGTCCGCAGCAGGCCGGCGTCGGCGACCAGTACCCGGCCGGGCTCGAGCAGCAGCTCCGGCCGGTCCTCCGGGAACGCGGTCTCGAGCGCCGTCGCGATGGTCGACGCGTACGCGGCCAGCGGCGGGACGGCGGTGCGGTGGGTGGTCGGGAAGCCGCCGCCGAGGTTGAGCCGGGTCATGGCGACACCGTGCGCCGCGGCCTCGCCGAACAGCTTCGCCGCCGTCGCGATGCCGATCTCCCAGGCGCCGACGTCCGGCTGCTGCGAGCCGACGTGGAAGGCGATGCCCGGCCGCAGCCCGAGCGCGGCCGCGCGCAGCACCAGGTCGAGCGCCTCGGCCGGGGCGCAGCCGAACTTCCGCCCGAACGGCGTCACCGAGTCCGGGGCGTCGAGCACGACCCGGATCGACACCGCCGAGCCCGGCGCGTACCGGCCCAGGTGCTCGACGTCGGCGGGGGCGTCCGAAGTGAACTCCCGGACCCCGCGCTCGAACGCGAAGGCGATGTCCCGCGGTTTCTTGATCGGGTTGCCGTAGGCGATGTCCGCCGGGGCGGCGCCGCGGCCGAGGCACAGGTCCAGTTCGGCCGGCCCGGCGACGTCGAAGCCGGCCCCGGCCGCCACCAGCGCGTCGAGCACCGGCGGCGCCGGGTTGGCCTTGACCGCGTACCGGATCAGCGCGCCGGGGAACGCCGCGCCGAACTCCCGCGCCCGCGCCGCGACGACGTCGGTGTCGACGACCAGGCACGGCGTCGGCGGGTCACGCTCCTCGAGGAAGCGGCGGATCCGGGTGTAGTCGGCGCGCACGGCCGCCAGTGTCGCAAACCGGCGTCAGGCGAACCGCCACAGGTGGTCCGGGGTCCCGTTGTCGTCCCACTGCGTCGCCTGGGCACCGTCCGCCGTGGACTGCTGGTCGACCGCCAGCACCTTGCCGCTGCGGACGTTGACGAGCTTGGACCAGCCGCCGCCGGCGTCGACGATCCGCCAGTCGTGGTCCGGCGTGCCGTTGTCGCGGTACTGCTGGACGTGGGCGCCGTTGTCGAGGCTCTGGTCGTGCACGGCGAGGACCTTGCCGCTGTTGCGGTTGACGATCCGGACGGTGCCGTCGCCGTTGTCCACGACGGCCCAGAGGTGGTCGGCGGTGCCGTTGTCCGACCACTGCGTCACCTCGGCCATGTCGGCCAGGGACATGTTCGAGACGGCCAGCACCTTGCCGGAGCGCTGGTTCTGCAGCTTCCGCCAGACGGTCGTCGACGCGGCGGGCCGGGTCAGCAGTGCGAGGTAGCCACCGGCGACCGGGCGGGCCTGGAAGCCGCGCTGGGTGGCGTCGGCGACGACGTACCAGTCGCTGAACGGCACGCGCTGGGGCGTGGTGTCGGCGTAGCTGTAGACGCCCTCGACGAGCGTGGTCCGGATGTTCGGCTGGTCGGCGAGCCAGGCCGCGGTCCACAGTTCCCAGTCGGCCTTCGTGTAGTTGTTGCGCGGGTCGAGCAGGACGCCGTGGGCACCGGCGCGGCCCTGGTACCAGGCGGCCTCCTGCGCGGCGACGCCGAGCGGGACCAGGTCGAGGCCGAGCACGCGGTCGGCGAAGCCGTTGTACTTGAGGCTCCAGGTGCCCGGCTGGTCGTAGGCGAGCCGCAGGTGCTGGCCGTCCTCGGCGAGCGTCACCCACTGGCTGACGTAGCTGCGCGAGGTCGACCGGTACCGCTGGGCGTCGGCCGCGTTGCCGGTCGCGGCGGCGATGACGCCCATCGCGCCGACGCCGATGATGCCCTTCAGGGCGAGGTTCGCGCTGTGCGCGATGAAGCCGGTGAAGTCGTCGGTCTGGTTCTGGAAGCCGGGGTCGAGGGTGTTGGCGACCAGGTATTCGGCCCACTGCCGGAGGATCCGGTAGTGGGCGGTCGCGAAGGCGACGGCGTCGGCTTGCGGCAGCCGCTGCACCAGCGCGGCGGCCATGATCAGCAGGTTGGCCGACTCCTCGACCGGCATGCTTTCCTCGTTGCCGTCGTTGTGCCCGGTCGCGTCCGGGTAGTGCGTGCCGAGGTCGTGCTCGGCGAACGGCATCGGCCAGCCGCCGCGCTCGGCGTAGTCGAGCAACGGCTCCAGCAGCAGGCGCAGGTAGGCGGGCGAAAGGTAGAGGTAGGCAGGAAACGCCGGGTAGGTGACGTCCACTGTGGACATGTTGCCGTTGGAGGAGATCTCCTTGAGGAACGCCCAGGGCGCGCCGCCGCGGTCGACCAGTTCGGTGCCGCCGAAGGCCTGGCGCAGGGCGAGCGCGCAGATCCCGGCGTAGTGTTCACCGGTGCTGCCGCCGCCGGCCGCGGCGACGGCGTCGTCGTGCAGCCGCTGGTCGATCGAGGTGGCGGCGGCGAGGGCGGCGGCGTAGTCGTTCGCGAACCAGACCGCCATGTCCGGCCAGGTGCTCCAGTAGTGCGTCCACCAGGGACGCAGTTCGCTCCCGAGGTAGCGCACCGCGGGCGTGCGGACGTGCCCGATCGCGAGGGTGAAGGGCGTGGCCGCGCCGCCGGCCGGGATGGTGCCGAGATTCTTGTTGAAAGCGAGCACCGGCCAGCGGTCGTCGATGGCGCGGGGCTGGGCGGCGTCACTGGTGTTGTTCAGGACGCCTTGGCCCGCCGACGCGGCCCGCACGACGGTGTCCTGCCCGATCTGCCAGGTGGTGCCCGAGGTCGGCGCGGCGAGGACGAGGGAGCCCCAGCTGGCCTGGTCACCGTTTTCCTGGAGCACGCCGGGGTTCGCGGGGGTGCAGCTGAGCAGGGTGTAGCCGCCGGTTTGCTGCTGCGCCCAGGTGACGGCGGTGCCGGTGTTCCCGTGCACCCACTCGGCGGAGGTGTCGAAGTGCAGGTCGACGGCGTGCGCGCGGCCGTCGGCGCTGGCGGCCTGGATGGTGACGTAGCCGAAGGGGACGCACTGGCGCTGCAGGTTGGCGGGATCGACGGGGGAGAAGAAGGTGACGGTGAGGTTCACGCCGCCCCCGGTGAGGAGGTAGGTCGAGCGGGTGCCGGTGACCTGCAGGCTGACCTGCGTCATCGGGGTGGGCGCCGGACTGCCGGGCGCGCCGGCGAAGAGGTAGGCGGTGCCGTCGATGCGGGCGATGCCGCAGAGGGCGGTGATGTGGCCGGTCCAGAAGCTGGACCAGGTGCCGGTGAGCGTGTCGGCGGGCTGCCAGGTGGAGAGGTAGGGCGAGCGGACGATCAGCGGGGTGGCGGGCGGCCGGATGGGAGTGAAGGTCCCGGCGGCGGCTGCTTCGGTGGTGGCTGTTGGTCTGTCGGCGGCTGCTGCGGTGGCTGGGGCTGCCGCGGCGGCGGTCGCGGTCGCGGTCGCGGTCGCGGGTAGCCAGAGGGTGGCGGTGATGGCTGCGGTGGTGCCTCCGGCCAGGCGGAGCAGATCGCGGCGGGTGAGGTGGTCGGTTTGTCGGGTTCGGTGCTGATGCTGGCCCTGGTATCGGTCTCGATTTCGGTCTCGGGAGGACATCGGTGACCCCTTCCAACGGCGTGCGAGCCGGGCAGGGACTTTTTTACATCGTTGGTACAACGTTGTAAATCCGCCGAAGGTCGGCGTCGGAGCGCGGTGCGGACCAGTGGAGCCGCAGGTCCACACCGGTTTCCGACCGGCTGGCACTGCGCGGAGCCGGCTCGGGACTCGGCCGCCTTGCGACGGCTGCGGGCGAAGCCGATCATCCGCCGCTACCCCGGGGCTCCTCGCTCTGCCGCGTGATTTCCGGCCGGCCCGCACCGCCCAAGGGCCACGCGCGCTGCCTCAGCCGAATTCCGGCCGGCCCGCACCGCACCAACCCGCCCGAGCCGGCAGCCCGAGCCACCCACCCCGGCCGGGTGCCGGGATTCCCGGCCGACCCGCACCTCCCGCGCCCGAGCATCGCGACCCCGGCCAACCCGCACCGCACCAGCCCACCCGAGCCACCAGCCCGAGCCGCCCACCCCGGCCCAGCATCGCGACCCCGGCCAACCCGCACCTCCCCGCCCGAGGCCACGCCAGCCAACCCGAGCCGCCCACCCCGGCCCAGCATCGCGACCCCGGCCAACCCGCACCTCCCCCCCGCCCGAGGCCACGCCAGCCAACCCGAGCCGCTCCAAGCGCCCAGCCAGCCCGAGCCACTCCAAGGGCCCCGCGGCTCCGGCGCACCGCCGCGGCAAGCGGGTCAAGCCGTGCGGCTGGGCCGGTCCGAGGGTGGCCACACGTACGGCAGGTCCGGCGCCACCCCCGGGAACAGCGCGCCGTAGTGGTCCGGGTCCTTCCGGACCAGGGCCGACTGGTGGCTGCGGTGGACCGCTTCGTCGCCCAGCCAGGGCGGTACGTCGCCCGCCGCCGTCAGTTCGCTCTGTGTTCGGACCTCTGCCTTGCCCACCGACCGGGTGAACTCCTCCCCCAGCTTCGCCGCGCACGTGTCCGCCGCGCCCAGCTCGCACCACACCGCGCAGACCTCGAGGCCGTAGCGCGTCAACGCTTCCTCGTACCCCGTCCACATCTTCGCCGCCGGGTGGTGACGCCAGCCGTAGCCGGGGATCACCAGTGCGCGCAGCACCTGGAGGGCCTCCACGCGCTGCTTGCCGAGGCGGCGGCGGTCGAGCGTGCGGGCGCTGGCGGTGAAGTCGGTGCACGGCAGGAACGTCTGCATCCCGGGCGGGTACCCCGCATCCGCCCGCCGACGCGGGGAGGATCGGCGGCGGCCCCGACCGCGGGGCCGGGGCCGCCGGCGGTCACCGGGGGCGCGCCTTGGCCGCGACGGCCGCTTCGGGCTCGACGCTCACCCGCGGGCGCAGGGGCCGGGCTTCGAGACCTTCGACGTCGATCACCAGGAACCAGTGGGCGTTCGCCGGGATGTGGATCTTGAACATCGGTGCGGTGGCCACCCCGCCGTGCATCCGGTAGTACTGCCGGCGCCGGTAGGCCTGGAAGTTGACCGCGGTCAGGAGCCTGACGTTGGCCATCGCGTCCAGGCGGACGGTGACCACCGCGTCTCTTCGGACCTTCCCCAGGTCGAACACGCTCGCTTCCATTTCGTCCCTCTTCCACGCGTGGTTTTCGGTTCGGATTCGACGGTCGCGGGCAGCGCGGATCGCGCCGCGCGGCACACGACGGGCGGAAGATCGGAACGGACTAGCCGGGCCCGGTGCCCGGTTCGCACGGCCGCCACAGCGGCACGAAATCCCCGTGCGCCCAGGGGGACGCGCGGAAGTGGTGCGGAGCCTGGCCCGCGCTCAGGAAGGCGGGCGGAATGCCGGCGCCGGTGCCGGTCGCGACATCGGGAGACGACACGGGCGCGCCGGGGTGAACCGGAGTCTGCCCGGAGCGGTGACCGGCGGCGGCGTGGTGGGCAGTGGTCCTGTGCGGCCGGGGTGAGCTGGGCGGGACACAGGTGCGGCCGGCCGTCTTCACGATGACGGAGACGACCTGCCGGGCTCGGTTCGGCAGCGGCCCGGTCGCCGCCGCTTCGGCCGGCGGGGTGATGAGCCGGACGATGGAGGCGACTACGGGTGCGTCGGTGGCGAGGGGCCGCTCGCCCCGGTCGGCGACGGGGTTCACGACGGGTGAAGCGTCGCCGGTGACCGGCTTGACGACGCTGGTCAGTCCGGTGTCGGAGACGACGGGGGCGACAAGCCCGGTGACGGTCTTGGTCGCCGGCGAGAGGAGCGCCTTCGCGGGGCTCAGGATCGGCTCGGCCGAACGCACGATGGGCGCAACGACGGCGCGGGTCACCGGCGCGACGACGGCAGTGGCGGCTCGGCCCAGGGGTGCGACAAGGGCTCCTGCCGCACGAGTCACCGGCGCGACATCCGCGGCCGCAGCTTCACCCAACGCGCCGACGGCACGCGTCACCGGCGCCGCCACCTGCGAAACCGGCTCCGCAACCGCCCCCACCACACGCGCCGCCGGCGCCGCCACATGCGACACCGGCTCGGCAACCGCGGCCGCGGTCTTCGCGACAGGCGACGCAACCGCGCGAGTCACCGGCTCGGCGGCGCCCACGACTCCCGCCGCGGTCGGTCCGGCGGCGCGCTCCACCGGCCGCGCAGCCGCGACGGACCGCGGCGCTACCCGCGAATCCACCGCACTCGCCCGTCCCACGGCAGTCGGCGAAACCCCAGCAGCGACCACCCCGTCGGCCGCCGAAACCACACCCGAAGGCAGGCCCGGCTCGACACCCCGCCCCACAGAGACATCCGCCGCCGAGGCGCTGCCCGACACCAGCCACGAAACCAGCCAGAAGCCCGCCACCGCCGCCGCCAGGACCAGCAACCTGCGGGCGGCGACGGACACCTCGCGAGCCCCGGTCACGTCGGCGAACCTCCACGGTGAGAACAGGCCTGGGACGTACCCTCCAACGCCGCACCCCACACGCCTGCTACGGGCCGTCCGGCGCTTCCACTCGGTCGGCCTAGCACTTCCGGCCCGGCGTGCCCGGCTCGAGACTCCACTCGGCGGAGACCGATCCCCCAGGTGTCCCCCGGACCGTACCCCCGGGGCAATCAGGCTTCCGGTGCCCGCCGCTGCCCCGAAAGCGCCCCCAGGGCGCGGACGCCGTGCTGGAGGCCCTCGCGGAACGTCGCCCGCTGGCCCGGGCTCAGGTCCGCCAGGAGCGCGTTCTCCAGCTCCGTGACCGCCGGCGCGCAGCCCACCAGCAGCTCGCGTCCGGCTTCGGTGAGGCCCGCCAGCAGGACGCGCTTGTTGTCCGCCTTCGGGGTTCGCGCGATCAAGCCGCGCTTCTCCAGCGTCAGCACCATTTCGTGCATCGTCTGCGGACGGAGGAACGACCGGCGGGCCAGCTGGGCCGAGGACAGGGCTCCACTGGCCTCCAGCACGCTCAGCGCCGTGTACTGCAGCGTCGTCAGCCCGAGCGGCCGCAGGGCGTCGTCGAGCAGCGCCCTGATCACCAGCTCGAGCCGTTTGACCAGGTACAGGGTCAACGGCGGGCCGGCGGGCTGCTCCTGGGCCGAGGTCGTCACGGCGCCCATCATGGCACGGTTGCGCCGCTATGCTCCGATCATGGACCTCGGCCGGCAGACCCGCGTGCGGCAGGCGCTCGACTCCTTCTTCGGCCCCGCGGACCCGGCGCCGGAAACCGCCGTCCTCGAACTGTTCCACCGCACCGCGGAAACCGTGCCCGCGTACCGGAAGTTCCTGCGGGAGCACGGGATCGAGCCGCGGGCCATCCGGACCATGGCGGACTTCCGGACGCTGCCCCGCACCGACAAGGCCGGCTACCACCGGAAGCACCCGCTGCCCGAGCTCTGCCGCGGCGGTACCTTCGACGGGCTCGACATGATCGCCGTCTCCTCCGGCTCCAGCGGCCGGCCCACGATCTGGCCGCGGGCCCTCGAAGACGAGCTGCACGTCGCCCGGCGGTTCGAAACCGTCCTGGTCGACGCCTTCGCGGCCGATCGGCGCCGCACCCTCGCCGTCGTCTGTTTCCCGCTCGGCACCTGGGTCGGCGGCCTGTTCACCACGGCCTGCGTGCGCCACCTCGCCGCCAAGGGCTGCCCTGTCACCGTCGTGGCGCCCGGCAACAACAAGGCCGAGATCCTGCGCGTGCTGCCCGAACTCGCGCCGCACTTCGACCAGGTCGTCCTGCTCGGTTACCCGCCGTTCGTCAAGGACGTCGTCGACACCGGACGCGCCGAGGGCGTCGACTGGCCCTCCTACGCCGTCAAGCTCGTGCTCGCCGGCGAAGTCTTCAGCGAGCAGTGGCGCGAGCTGGTCGCCGGGCGGGCCGGGATCGCCGACCCCGTCCGCGACATCGCGTCGCTCTACGGGACGGCCGACGCGGGCGTGCTCGGCACCGAAACGCCCCTGTCGGCGAGCATCCGCCGGTTCTTCGCCGGCCGCCCGGAGCTGGCCCGCGAGGTCTTCGGTGACGCGCGGCTGCCGACGCTCGTGCAGTACGACCCGGCGAGCCGCTTCTTCGAGGTCCAGGACGGCACGCTGCTGTTCACCGCGGACGGCGGCATCCCGCTCGTCCGCTACCACATCGCCGACGACGGCGGGCTCCTCTCGCACGCCGGGCTGCTGGACTTCTGCGCCCGGCACGGCTTCACCCCGCCACCGGGCCCCGAGCTGCCGTTCGTCTACGTGTTCGGCCGCTCGCTGTTCACGGTGTCGTTCTTCGGTGCCAACGTCTACCCGGAGAACGTCACCGTCGGCCTGGAGCAGCCCGGCATCAGCGACACCGTGACCGGCAAGTTCGTCATCGAGTCGGTCGAGGACGCCGACCGCGACCGCCGGCTGCGCATCACCGTGGAGACCGCACCGGGCACCACCGCCGACGCCGGCCGGATCGCGACGGCCGTGCGAGACCAGCTCGTCCGGTTGAACAGCGAGTTCGCCCACTACGTCCCGGCGGAGCGGCAGCTGCCGGACGTCGTCCTGCGCCCGGCGGGCGACCCCGAGTACTTCCCGGCCGGGGTGAAGCACCGCTACACGCGGCCGGGCTAGGGCCGGGCGAGTTTGCGGAACCGCTCGCGGCGCTCGTCGGCCGACGAGCCGTCGGCGATGTCGTCGTCGAACCACGAGCACAGCGCCGCCCACAGTTCGGCGCAGCTCGCGAAGTCCTCGATGGTGGACTGCTCGGTCAGCTCGGCGATGTCCGCGACCAGGTGGTCCAGGCGGCGGTCGCAGAGCCGGACGTACTCGCGGACGACGATGTTCGCGTCCAGGTTCGTCTTCGCCCGTGGGCCGGCCGCGCCCCGCAGCTGGGCGTGCAGGCTTTCCTCGCAGTACAGCGGGAATCCGGAGATCGAGCCCGGGTAGCCGGACTCCGCCGCCCACTCGCGGAACGCGCAGATCGCCTGGTAGCGCGTGTACCAGTCCTGTTTCCCGGCCGCCAGGCTCGCCAGCTTCCGCCAGGCGTCGCGGTCGGCCGATCGCCAGCGGTCGAGGGTGCGGCCGTCCGGGGGCGGGCCCTCGGCGAGCGCGCGGACGCGCCAGAAGTGCGCCCGGCAGCCCGCGATCTCGGCGACCAACCGGCGGACGTAGCCGACCTGCTCCCAGACGTGGGCGCGTTGCGGCCGCAGCGGCGCCGCCCGGTCCGGGGAGAACGTCACCATCTCGAACACGCGGAACAGCTCGTGGCCGCGCAGGGCGGCGAGGTCCGGGTCCTCCCCCATCACCCAGGAGCGGCGCTCCGGCAGCCGTCCGCTGTGGCTGATCGTCGCCGCGTGGTAGAGCTCGCGGACCGCGCGGCGGGCCACCTCGTCGCGCGATTCGCCGAGCAGACGCGGGTTGCGCGCGCGATCACGCAGGTCGCGCTCGCCGCGCGGGCCGACTTCGAGCATCGCCACCGCGTACACGCTCGCCGCGTTGTAGCACTCCTCCCACGACTTGCGGGGCCCCGCGGCTTCGACGGTGGCGTCGAGCCTGCCCGGGTCGGGTGGCCAGCGCCGGTCCGGGCAGACGTCGGCCAGCCGGACGCGGCTGCCGGGGTAGGCGGGCTGGGGTTCGGGCACCGCGCCGGTGACCGGTTCGACGTCCGCCATCGCGCGCCGCAGCACCGACCAGACCAGGGACAGGTCGAGCGCGCGGTTGGTCAGCTGCTGCCAGCTGCGGCGCCAGCGCCGGCCGAACCGCCGGTAGTCCTCGATGAGCCGCTCGATCTCGTACTGCGACAGCGCGCAGAAGTAAGACCGCATCTCCGCCGCGCGCTGGTTGTACTCGGCGAGCTGCTCCGGGGTCGCCTCGCTGACCAGGAGTTCCTCGACCGGCACCTTCAGCACGCGCCGGTGCAGCTCCAGGCGCTTCTCGCGCGGGATCGCGTACGGGCGCGTCCGGACGTCGAGGTCGACGTAGCGGCGGAAGCGCAGCTCGATCGCCGCCCGCAGCTCGGCACGGCGCTGCGCCCGCGCGTCGCCGGGGGTGCCCGCGGTGGTGCGCCGCACCCACAAGGACCCGGCCACGGAGTCGCCGTGGCCGAGGACGAGCGCGTGCCGGTAGCGGGCGATGAGCAGGGCGACGTCGCGGCCGCGGCCGGCGTGGCGGGGCTGGCGCGCGAAGTCGGGGCCGATCCACCAGCGGGCCAGCCGCGGGTGTCCCCGGCTGCACACGGTGATCACGTCGTCGTAGGTGGCGAGCGCGTCGAGGTGCAGGTCGAGCTGTTCCTGCAGGGCGGCGATCTCGAGTCTGATGTAGACGTTCGCCGGGTCGAGGCTGACCGCGCGGTAGTACTCCGCGAGGGCCTCGTCGTAGCGGCGGTAGGCGATGAAGTGGTTGGCGCGCTGGTAGGCGTCGAAGAGCTCGTACGGGATCTTCGCGCCGCGCCAGGCGGACCAGTGGATGTTGGAGCGGACGTACCCGCTGCGCGGGATGACCAGCGCGGCCACCGCGTTCGCCGCGCGGTGCAGCACGCGCGGCCAGTTCGCGTCCTCGATCACCAGCGGGCTCGCGGCGAAGCGCGGGACGCGCACGAGTTCCAGGATGAGCTGGTGGCGGCCGGGGGTGTTGCCGGGCCGGACGGTGCCGGTGACGGTGAACGCGGCGGGCGGCTGGGCGAGCCGGATCACCTTGGTGACGGCCTTCCACCAGCCCTCCGCGGCGTCACCGGCGTGCTCGACGATCTGGAGGAAGTCGTACGAGCTCCCGGCGCCCGGGACCGGGGTCGGGGTGTAGAGGCGGGAGTCGTTGAGGAACCGCTTGAAGGTGGCGGTCAGCTCGACGGCGGAGTCGATCTCGCGGTCGTGGCTGCCTTCGGGCCGTTCGTCGACGAACACCCGGATGTCGATCTGGTTGGCCCGGTAGGCGGCGGCTTCCAGCCGCGCCTTGCCGATGAAGTACAACGTCAGGACGGCCGACACGAGCACCACGGACGTCTGCAGGACGGTCCAGGTGATCACGGTGGCGACCTTCGGGTCCCGCACGAACGTCCAGGACTGGAAGAACGGCAGGTAGGGCACGACGGCGAAGCCGGCCGCGACGAGTCCCGCCGCCACCGCCGCCAGCCACCACCGGATCCGGTGAGCCGCGGGGAGTTCGGCCTGGTCGAACCCGCCGAGTCGCCGCGCGTGCACCATCAATCACCCCCTCGTGTCAGGTTACTCGCACAGGGGGTCCGTTCTGTTACGGCCCGTTATCCGCGAGCTCGGCGATCACCTGGGCGTGACACGGTTCGGGGACGCACCAGCACCCGAGGCGGCGACCGCGCAGCCCGGGCAGCAGCTCCAGCAGGTCCGGCCGGGACAGCAGGTACTCGCGGTACCGGGCGACGACGTCCTCGCGCGTGCCGTCCGGGCCGGGCCGGAACGGGCTGGCCAGCTTCGACGCCTCGAGGTGCCAGCCGCCGCGGTGCATCGCCCGCCCGACGTAGACGACGTCGGCGTAGTCCGGGTCGTCCCGGTGTCCCTTCAGGTTGACGACCGTGGTCGGCATCCGGCCTCCTTCACCCGTCTGGTCCATTGTCCACCGGTTCGCCGCCCATCCGGTTGCGGCCCGATGGTCCGCCTAGTGCAGATGCACTATGCTGATGGCTCACGGTTGAGCCGTCAGCCGCTGCCGGACGTTCCGCGCCCGGGCCGGCAGGCTGCCCCGTCCGGCATCCCCGTCCCGCAACGTCCGGTCCGCTCCCGCTGCCCGACGAAAGGGTGCCGCGATGGTTCCGGAACCACGCTCGGCCGACCACCGGCTCACCGACGCCGACTGGCTCCACGCCGGTGGCCACATGTCCCTGCGCGTGCGCTCCCCCGGCGCCGGCACCCTGCTCGTCGAGGTGACCGGCGAAGTCGACCTGAGCACCGCGCGCCGCCTCGACGAAGTCCTGCAGGACCGGGTCCGCGGTGACCTCGGCGACCTCGTCATCGATCTGGCCGGGGTCACGTTCTTCTCGGTCGCCGGGCTCAACTCGCTGCTGCGCGCCCAGCTGCTCGCCGACTCCGCCGGCGCCCGCCTCACCGTGGACGCCGGGCGTTCGCGGGCGGTGCGGCGGCTGTTCACGCTGCTGCCGACCGACTTCGACTGCGTCGCCAACGTCCGGCCGGTGCCCTGACCGCTCACCCCGCCGCCTGCCGGCCCAGCCGCCGGACGGCTTCGACGATCGCCGTGTTCGGCGCGCCCTTCACCAGGTACTCGGTGACGCCGGCCGCGGCCAGGCCGGCGATGGAGGCCCGGTCGGCGTAGGCGGAAAAGGCCAGGATGGCGGTGTCCGGGCTGCGCCGGGCGATCTCGCGGGCCGCCCGGGCCCCGCCGCCGCCCGGCATCCGGACGTCGAGGACGGCGACCGCGGGCCGGTGCCGCTCGGCGAGCAGGATCGCCTCGTCGGCGTCGCCGGCCACCGCGACCACGGCGATGCCGTCCTCGGCCTCCAGGACTTCCTTGAGGACGTCGCGGATCAGCACGTCGTCGTCGGAGATCAACACCCGCAGCTCGGTCACGGTTCGAGCTCCGTCGCGTCGGGCAGCAGGGGCAGCCAGAACTCGACGACGGTGCCTTCGCCAGGCGTGCTGTCGACCGAGAGCCAGCCGTGCGCGGCTTCGGCGCGTTCATGCATCTCGACCAGCCCGAAGTGGCCCGAGCCGGCGTCGCCACCGGCCGTGCCGACGCCGTCGTCGGTGATCCGCACCAGGGTGCCGTTGTCCACTGTGGACAGGATGACGGCGACCCGGGTGGCGCGCGCGTGCTTGTGGACGTTGCTGAGCGCCTCCTGGCAGATCCGGTACACGGTGATCGCCGCTTCGGGCGACGGCTCGGCGGTGAGCTCGTCGCGCACCTCGTGCGCCAAGCCCCAGCGGCCCGCGACCTCGTCGGTGTAGGCCGAGATGGCCTCCACCAGGCCGTGCCGGTCGAGTTCCGGCGGCCGCAGCCGGGAGACCAGGCCGCGCAGCCGGGCGATCGCGGCGGCGACCGACTCGTCGAGGCCGCCGACGGCGCTCGCGTGCGGTTCCGGCAGCCGGGAGGCCAGCAGCTGCAGGCGCATGCCGACGGCCACCATGGACTGGATCGACTCGTCGTGGACGTCCCAGGCGATCCGGCGCCGCTCCACCTCCTGGGCCTCGACGAGGTGCCCGACCAGCCGGCGGCGTTCGCGCAGGGTTTGTTCGGCGTTGCGGCGTTCGGTCATGTCGCGGGTGACCTTCCCGAATCCGTGCAGCCGGCCGTGCTCGTCGTACAACGCCGTGATCACCACGTTCGCCCAGAAGCGGGTGCCGTCCTTGCGCACCCGCCACCCCTCGTCCTCCAGCCGCCCTTCCTCGACGGCGACCTCCAGCTCCCAGGCCGGTTTCCCGGCGGCCACGTCCTCGGCCGGGTAGAACACCGAGAAGTGCTGCCCGATGATCTCCTCGGCCGCGTACCCCTTGATCCGCTCGGCGCCGGCGTTCCAGCTGGAGATGTGCCCCCCGGTGTCCAGCATGAAGATGCCGTAGTCCTGGACGCTCTGGACGAGCAGGCGGAACCGTTCTTCGCTCTCCCGCAGCGCCAGCTCGGCCGCGCGGCGCTCGGTCAGGTCCCGGATGACCTTCCCGAACCCGTGCAGCCGCCCCTGCTCGTCGTACAACGCCGTGATCACCACGTTCGCCCAGAACCGGGTGCCGTCTTCGCGCACCCGCCACCCCTCGTCCTCCAGCCGCCCCTCGGCGACGGCGACCTCCAGCTCCCGGGCGGGCTTGCCCGCCGCGACGTCCTCGGGCGGGTGGAAGACCGAGAAGTGCCGCCCGGCGATCTCCTCCGCCGCGTACCCGGTGATGCGCTCCGCCCCCGCGTTCCACGTCGAGATCCGGCCCTCGGTGTCGAGCATGAAGATCCCGTAGTCCAGCACTCCCTGCACCAGGAGGCGGAACCGGTCGTCGTCCATGCGGCAACTCTGCCGGATGACCGCCCGCCCGGCACGGCCACGAACCCGGCTCAGCCCGCGAGTTCGGCCGCCGAGGCGGGCAGGACGCACCAGACCACCTTCCCGCGGCCGTGGCGTTCGGTTCCCCGCACCGAGGACAGGCGGTCGACCAGGACGAGCCCCCAGCCGCCGTCGGCTCCCGCCGGGCGCCGGACCGGCGGTGCCGGGCTGTCGTCGAAGACCTCGATGCGGACGTCCGCGCCGTCCACGCTCAGCCGCAGGACCGGGTCGCCGACGCCGTGGCGCAGCGCGTTCGTCGCGAGCTCGGTGACGACGAGCAGCGCGTCGTCGACGGCGCGGCCGTCGGTCCAGGCCAGCAGGGCGAGCCGGGTGAACCGGCGGGCGAGCGCGAGCCCGGGGGCCGAGCCGGTCAGCACGCACTCCGCGGTGAGCGGGGCAGGGATGGTCACCCGGTAAGCCTCGTCGAAGCGGCTCGGGCGGCGCGAGATGCAAAAGCCCTCCCGCGGCTGGTGCAGCTGCATCAGCCGATGAGGCCCTCCCGGCGGGCCACCGCGACCGCTTCGAGCTTCGAGCGCGCGCCGAGCTTCTCCAGCACCCGCTGGACGTGGTTGCGCGTGGTGTTGCGGGAGACGCCCAGCCGCCGCCCGATCTCGTCGGTGGTCGCGCCTTCGGCGAGCAGGTCGAGGGTCTCGCGTTCCCGCGCGGTCAGCGCCGCACCCCCGCCGCGGCCGGTGAGCCGGTCGAAGACGCCGGGCAGCAGCTCCGGGTCGAAGACGACCCCGCCGGCGGCGACGTCCCGCACGGCGGATTCCAGCACGCCGAGCTGGGAGGACTTCAGCAGCAGCCCCGCACCGCCCGCCTTGGCGACCTGCACGGCGATCGCGGGCGTCGCGTCGCCGGTCAGCACCAGCACCCGCGCCCCGCCCGAGCCGAGCTGCGCGAGGACGCCGAGGGCGTCGCCGTCGGCGAGCCGCCGGTCCAGCACCACGACGTCGGGGGCGTGCTCGGCGACGTCGGCCACCGCCTCCGCCCGGGACCGCGCCCGGCCGACCACGGTGATCCCGTCGGCGCGGTCGAGGGCCTGCTGGAGGGCCTCGGCGACCATGTCGTGGTCCTCCACGAGCAGGACACGGACTGGTCGGGGCTCCTCGGCGCTGCTCACGGTGGTCCCTCACTCCGGTTACGGCTGTGACAACCGGGGCTTCGCCCCGAGCCGGGGGCTTCGCCACCCGGGCCCCCGAAAGCGGTGTGCCCACCCATCCTAGGCGGCCGAGCGCGGGATCGCCGCCGGTCACCAGGCCGGGGAGCTCGGCCGCAGCAGGCCTTCGGGACCGGTGACCGGCAGCCAGTCGACGAGCTCCTCGTGGTGCCCGGCCGCCCGGAACACCGGCGGCCGGAACGACCCGGCGGGCGACCCGGCGACCCGCAGCACCTCGAGGAACCGGGCGACCACGCGCGGCGCGGGCAGCACCTCGGGGCCGCCGAGGTAGGCGAGCGGTTTCGCCGCCCCGCCGCCCGCGGGCTCGACGACCGCCGACCAGCCGTGCACCTCGTCCCAGATCAGGGCGAGGTCGTGCCCCGGCAGGTCGGGGAGCGTGCGGTCGAGGGCGACGTACCCGGAGGCGGGCTCGTCGAGGTCGAGCGAACACGATTCGAAGCCGACGCCGACCGCCCGGGCGACCCGGGCGAGGTAGGCACGCAGCCCCCGGGCGAAGTGGTATTCGATGTCCCGGCCGAAGCCGATGAGCGTGTTCATGGTTCCGCCTCCCGCGCCCGCTGCAGGCCCGGGATACCCGATCAGGCGGGTGATCACACTTTCGCGCTCACTCTTCAATCGCGCCGCCCACGGCCCGGAGATGGGCGCGGAAAGTCAACGCCGGATTCGTTTCCCGCGCCGCAAGAAAGTCACCGAACCGCACCTGCTGCCGCAACGGTTCGCCGCCGCGGATGCGGTCGGCCTGGCGCCGTTCGGTGTCGCGGATTCCTTCGGCGAGGGTGAACAATTCACCCGCACGGGCGAGCGGGACGAAAAGGACCCCGTCGTCGTCGCCGAGCACGAGGTCGGCCGGCCCGATCCGCCACGTGCCGACGATCGCTTCGGCCAGCCCGCCGTCGATGCGGGGCCCCAGGCTGAGCGGGCCGGTGGGCAGCGAGCCGAGGCTGAACACCGGCAGCCCGATGGCGCGGATGTCCGCGGTGTCGCGGTGCAGGCCCCAGATCACCACCCCGGACAGCCCGGCGGCGCGCGCCTCGAGCACCACGAGGTCCCCGACGCAGCTTTCGTCGAGCCGTCCGCCGTTGTCGACCACCAGGACGCCGCCGCCGGGGGCGTCCTCGAACGCCTCGAGGAAGACGTCGACGCTGCCGACGTGCCGGGCCGGAACGGCCGGCCCGAACAGCCGGCTGCCCGGCACCACGGCTCGGGTCGGGGCCGGTGCGCACCGCACCGGGAGCCCGGCGCGGATGCACGCGTCGGCGAGGTGGGCGGTGGTCAGCGTCGCGAAGCGCTGCCTGAGTCCATCGTGGTCCATGCGCCGAATCTAGCCAGCGGTCTCCTCGGTCAGCCACGCCAGGTATTCGGCGCTGCCCCCGGTGATCGGCGTGGCGACGACCTCCGGCAGGTCGTAGCCGTGCAGCTGCCGGAGGCGTTCGGTGAGCGCGGGCACCCGTTCGGCGGTGGTCTTGATTTCCACCCGCCACTCCTGATCGGTCTGCACGGCTCCCTCCCACCGGTAGACGCTGGTGATCGGGCCGACGATCTGGGCGCACGCCCCGAGCCGGGCGGCCACCGCCTCGGTGGCCAGCTCGCGGGCCGCGGTTTCCGAGTCCGTCGTGGACGTCACGATCACGTGTTCTGCCGCCATACCGGCGAGATTACCGGTGACCGTTCACCCGGAATTCGAGACAGCGCCACCGCGCGGGCGCCAGGATGGGCCGCGCCCCGTTGCCGACGTGAGGACTCCAGGATGCGCCGTCTGCCCGCACTGGCCACCGCCGCACTCACCGCCTCCGCCCTTTTGCTCCCCGCCACGGCCCACGCCGCGAGCCCGCCGTTCCCCGCGTCGGTCTTCCGCGCGACCCACAACAGCTACTCGGGCAACGTCGACGGCGCCAAGAACTCCCTCGTCTACCAGCTCGACCACGGCGTGCGGTTCCTCGAACTCGACGTGCACGACAACGGCTACGCCACTTCGCACGACTACGCCGTCGGGCACGACTCGCCCGGCAACCTCGTGGACCACAGCGGCGGCAACCCGGCGTCGAACAACCTCCGCGACTGGCTGGCCGTGGTGAACACCTGGTCCGCGCAGCACCCGGCCGCCGCACCGATCGTCGTCATGCTCGACCTCAAGGACGACCTCACCGACAACCCCTCGTTCGCCGCGGGGAACCTGACGGCGCTCAACCAGGAGCTCGAATCGGTGTTCGGCACGCGGCTGCTGCGGGCGCAGGACTACCCGGCGGCGCAGCCGGACGTCGACGCGCTGCGCGGGCGCGTGCTCCCGCTGCTGTCCGGCGACGGCGGCTCCCGCACCGAGTACAAACGCGACGTCGGGTACCACCCGGCCGTCGCGCTCAACGGCCGCGGCCAGGTCGTCGAGGTGCACGACTCCGGGGCCGGCGCGCTCTGGTACTGGACCGGGACCTACGGCGCCGACGGGCGGGTCACCTGGCTGCGGCACGGCAAGTACGACAGCGGGCAGACGCCGGCCGTCGCGCTCAACGACAACGGCGACCTCGTCGAGGTCCACCAGTCGCAGGGCGCGACCACGCTCTGGTCCCACGTCGGCAAGCTCGGCGCGGACGGTGAGATCACCTGGCAGGCCAGCCACCAGTACGACAACGGCGTCCTCCCGACGGTCGCCTTCACCGACGGGACGCACCTGCGGGAGATCCACAAGAGCCAGAGCAACAGCCAGAACTGGGCCTGGGACGGTGTGCTCGCGGGAACCGCGGTGGCGTGGACCGGCAACGCCAAGACGTCCGACGCGCGGTTCGCCAAGGCGACGTCGAGCAGCGCCGGCCGCACGGTGTCGGTGTGGACCGGCGCGGACGGCCCGACCTCGGCGCAGACGCTGCGCGCCGACACCGGCCGCGTCGCCGGTGACCGGATCCGCTACCGCCAGGTCGCCTTCGACGAGTTCCAGAAGGGCGACAGCGCCGAACTGCAGCAGGGTGCGCTGTTCTACGGCGCGCCCGCGACGGAGTCGGCGTTCATCACCTCGGCCCGGCAGGCGGGCAAGCTGGTCCGCGGCTGGGACTTCGACGCCGCGGGCCAGGCCACCACTCCCCTGGCGAACTACCCGGCGACCAACCACCCGTACGACGCTTGGTACCAGACGCTGCTGACGAACAACGGCGCCGTCGAGTAGGCCACCGTCAGCGCTTCGCCAGGGACCGGTAAGCGGCCCTGGCGAAGCTCGGCGGCATGAAGAACCTCACCGTCCTGATCTCCGGCGCGAGCGTCGCCGGCCCCGCGCTGGCCTGGTGGCTGACCCGCTTCGGCTGCACCGTGACCGTCGTCGAACGCGCCCCGGCGCTGCGGCCCGGCGGCCAGGCCGTCGACTTCAAGGGCGCCACCCACCGCGCCGTGCTCGACCGCATGGGCCTCCTCGACGAGGTCCTGCGCCGCCAGACCGGCGGGCAGGACCAGACGATCGTCGACGCGACCGGCAAGCCGCGGGCCGTGATCCCCGGCGAGTTCACCGGCGGCGACATCGAGATCCGCCGCGGCGAGCTGTCGGAAATCCTGTACACCCACACGGACTGCGAATACCTCTTCGGCGACACCGTCACGTCGCTGACCGAGACCACCGGCGGCGTCGACGTCACCTTCGCCCGGGCGGAGCCGCGCCGGTTCGACCTGGTCGTCGGCGCCGACGGCATCCATTCGAACGTCCGGCGGCTCGCGTTCGGCCCGGAGCGCGGCTACGTGCAGTACCTCGGCTACCACTACGCGCTGGCCGAGCTCGGCGAGGAGCTCGGCGGCGGCGACGCGCAGATGTACAACGAGCCGGGCCGGATGGCCACGGTCGGCGGCCCGAAGGCGTCGGCGTTCTTCGTGTTCGCCTCCCCCGAGCTCGACTACGACCGCACCGACACCGACCAGCAGCGGCAGCTGCTGATGGACGCCTACCGGGGCGCGGGCTGGCGGGTGCCGGAGCTGATGGCCCGGATCCCGCAGGCCCGCGAGTTCTACCTGGACTCGCTCAGCCGCGTGACGATCGACGGCTACACCCGCGGCCGGGTCGTGCTGCTCGGCGACGCGGCGTACGGCAACACCCTGGGCGGCTTCGGCACCGGCCTGGCGGTCGTCGGCGCCTACGTGCTGGCCGGCGAGCTGCGCGCCGCCGACGGTGACCACCGGGTCGCGTTCGCCCGCTACGAGGAGCTGATGCGGGACTACGCGAAGGTCTCGCAGCGCGGCAGCGCCGGCCCGTTCCTGGCGCCGCCGTCGCCGCTGCGGATCAAGCTGCGGGACTGGACGTTCAAGTCCCGCTTCCTCCTCGGCCTGATGCTCAAGGCGACCGACAAGTTCGCCACGGACATCGAGCTGCCGGACTACGCCTCGGGGTCGTAGGCCAGGTTGGGGCGGAGCCACTGCTCGACCTCGGCGACCTCGACCCCCTTGCGGCGGGCGTAGTCCTCGACCTGGTCGCGGCCGAGGCGGCCGACGGTGAAGTAGCGGGAGTCCGGGTGGGCGAAGATCAGCCCGGACACGCTCGCCGCCGGGGTCATCGCGAACGACTCCGTCAGGGCCATCCCCAGCCCGTCCGCTTCCAGCAGCTCGAACAGCTCGCGCTTCTGGCTGTGGTCGGGGCTGGCCGGGTAGCCGAGCGCCGGGCGGATGCCGCGGAAGCGCTCCGCGTGCAGGTCCTCCAGCCTCGGCTGCGCGTCCGGCTCGAACCAGTCGCGGCGGGCGCGCAGGTGGATGTGCTCGGCGAACGCCTCGGCGAGGCGGTCGGCCAGCGCCTTGACCATGATCGCGCGGTAGTCGTCCTGCTCGGCCTCGTAGCGCGCGGCCAGCGCCTCGGCGCCGTGGATCGCCACCGCGAAGCCACCGAGGTGGTCGCCGATCGGGGCGATGTAGTCGGCCAGGCAGCGGTTCGCGCGGTCCTCGGGCTTGGCCGTCTGCTGCCGCAGCATCGGGAACTTGACGTGCGCGTGGTCGCCTTCGAGCAGGATGTCGTCGCCCTCGCTGTGCGCCGGCCAGAACGCGTATGCGCCCTTCGCGGTGAAGCTGCCTTCGGCGATGATCTGGTCCAGCAGCGTGTTCGCGTCGTCGAACAGCTCGCGCGCGACCGGCTGCTCGAGGATGGCCGGGTACTTGCCCTTGAGTTCCCAGGCCAGGAAGAGGAACTGCCAGTCGACCATCTCGCGCAGTTCGGCGATGCTCGGCTCGACCACGCGCAGGCCGGTGAACGCCGGGGTCGGCAGGCCGTCGAAAGCCACCTTCTCGGGGTTCGCGCGGGCCTGCTCCAGGGTGAGCATCGGGCGGCGCTGCTTGCTCGCGTGCTGCTCGCGCAGCACTTCCTGGTCGGCCCGGTTCTTCGCGGTCAGCGCGATCGAGCGGTCCGGGTCGAGCAGGTCGGAGACGACGCCGACCACGCGCGAGGCGTCGAGGACGTGCACCGTCGCGTTGTCGTAGGCCGGGGCGATCTTCACCGCGGTGTGCTGCTTGGACGTCGTCGCGCCGCCGATGAGCAGCGGCATCTTCAGCCCGCGCCGCTGCATCTCGGTGGCCACGGCGACCATCTCGTCCAGCGACGGCGTGATCAGCCCGGACAGCCCGACGGCGTCGGCGCCTTCGGTGACCGCGGTGTCGAGGATCTTGCCCGCCGGCACCATCACGCCGAGGTCGATCACCTCGTAGTTGTTGCAGCCGAGGACGACGCCGACGATGTTCTTGCCGATGTCGTGGACGTCGCCCTTGACCGTGGCGAGCACGATCTTGCCCTGGCCACCGCTGGAGGCGAGCCGGCCTTCCCGGCGCGCCTGCTCCTTCTCCGCCTCCATGAACGGCTCGAGGTAGGCGACCGACCGCTTCATCACGCGCGCGCTCTTGACCACCTGCGGCAGGAACATCTTGCCGTAGCCGAACAGGTCGCCGAC